>NZ_JBKVCZ010000049.1:4017-44433 GCF_046966825.1 Hungatella sp.
CCTTACGGCGGTTACTGACCCGGCAGCGTCTGATTTAGTAGAGAGCAACGATGTTCCGGGTGGTAATGTCAGCGGTACTTCCGATTTGACTCCCGTAAAGGAGCAGGTCGATTTATTAAAGCAGATTCTTCCGGATGCACAGACCATTGGCGTACTTTACTGCTCAGCAGAGTCCAATTCCGAGATTCAGGCGAAGATGGCGAGAGAAGCTATTGAGGCGAAGGGCATGAAGGCCGTTGATTATACGGTATCGAACTCCAATGAACTTCAGACTGTAGTTACCTCCATGGTAGGAAATGTGGATGCGATCTACGCTCCTACAGACAACACCATCGCTGCGGGGATGGCGACGGTAGCTATGGTAGCGAGCGACAACGGAATCCCGGTTATCTGCGGAGAAGAGGGCATGGTGAACGCAGGCGGCCTGGCTACATACGGAATCGACTACTTCCAGCTTGGTTACTTAACCGGCCAGCAGGCTGTCAGAATCCTGACAGAAGGCGCAGATATCTCTCAGATGCCCATCGAATACCTGCCGGCAGACAAGTGCAATCTGACTGTAAACGAAGATACGGCGGCAGCACTTGGGATCGACGTTTCCGGTCTCAAATAAAAGAATATTTATGAACAGGCAGATGCCAGCAGCGGCAGGCATCTGTCTGTTTCTACATAAATGCTTTACATAAAGAATGCGGAAGTGTATTCTTTATGTAAGGCATTTATGAGCGTTATTACAGACGCTTAAGGTAATGCCAGAAAGATAAAGATGCGGAGGAATGGTTGAATGAACGGTTTACTGGTATCCCTTCAGGATGCGGTAGTACAGGGAGTCTTATGGGGAATTATGGTACTGGGTGTCTACATCACCTACAAGCTTTTGGACATTGCAGATTTGACGGTGGATGGAAGCTTTGCCTTGGGCGGCTGTGTCTGCGCCGTCATGGTATTGAACAGGGGGATGGATCCCTGGGCCGCACTGATTGTAGCGGCAGCAGCCGGCATGGTGGCAGGAGCGGTGACAGGATTCTTACATACAGTGTTTGAGATACCGGCGATTCTCGCGGGAATTTTGACGCAGATCGGACTGTGGTCCATCAATCTGCGGATCATGGGCGGCAAGAGCAATGTGCCTCTGTTAAAGACCGACACGATTTTCTCCAGGATCATCGGATGGACAGGGATCAATAAACAGGTCGCTTCCCTTCTCCTGGGAGTCGGAGTTGCGATCGTGATGATCGCCTTTCTGTACTGGTTCTTCGGTACGGAGATCGGAAGCGCCATGCGTGCGACCGGCAACAACGAAGCCATGATCCGGGCGCAGGGCGTGAATACGAACTGGACCAAGCTGCTGGCACTGACTATCAGCAACGGTCTTGTAGGCTTATCCGGCGGACTCGTATGCCAGAGCCAGAAGTATGCGGACATCGGCATGGGAACCGGCGCTATCGTCATCGGCCTGGCGGCCATCGTTATCGGCGATGTGCTTATGGGACGCCTTCGCTCCTTCGGCAGCAAGCTGACCTCGGCTGTGGTAGGCTCTGTCATTTACTTCGTCATCCGCGCGGTGGTACTGAGGATGGGTATGAATGCCAACGATATGAAGCTGCTTTCCGCGGTGATCGTGGCGGTTGCCCTCTGTGTCCCTGTCGTGGTGAGAAAATGGCGGCTTAAGAAGGCTTACACGGAAGGGGGAGAATAATTATGCTGGATATTCAGAATGTCAGAAAGACTTTTAATAAGAATACGATCAACGAGAAAAAAGCGTTAAACGGCATTAACCTTCATCTGGACGAAGGTGATTTTGTGACGGTTATCGGCGGCAACGGCGCGGGGAAATCCACGATGCTCAACATGATTGCGGGGGTATACCCTATCGACTCCGGCAAGATCGAGATCGACGGCGTCAACATTTCCAGGGAACCGGAGTATAAGCGCGCCCGCTACATCGGCAGAGTCTTCCAGGATCCCATGATGGGAACGGCGGCCGGCATGGAGATTCAGGAGAACATGGCTCTCGCATTCCGGCGGGGCAAGACGCGCGGCCTGGGCTGGGGAATCAAGGCCAACGAGAAGGATTTCTACCACGATGCCTTATTGAAGCTGGGGCTGGGACTCCAGACCCGCATGACCAACAAGGTAGGTCTGTTGTCAGGCGGTCAGAGACAGGCGCTGACGCTTCTGATGGCGACGCTTCAGAAACCGAAGCTGCTTCTGCTTGACGAGCACACCGCGGCCCTGGATCCGAAGACGGCGAAAAAAGTGCTGGAGATCACACAGGAGATCGTGGAAGAGCAGAATCTGACGACTCTGATGATCACTCATAACATGAAGGATGCCATCTCCATCGGCAACCGCCTCATCATGATGCATGAAGGCCGCATTATCTATGATATTTCCGGGGAAGAGAAGAGGAACCTGGAGGTGGAAGACCTCTTAAAGAAATTCGAGGAAGCAAGCGGCGAAGAGTTTGCAAATGACCGCATGATCCTGGCAAAGTAGCATCGTATACATATTTGTGTCACAGAATCGTTACATAATCTTAATAATTATTTATTCTTTCTATATCGCAATTACCGACAAATTATGCTATACTAAGGCGGATAGGCTCGTAGTCTGACTTGACTGTTTCAAGCCAAAAACGATGATGGAGTGAATATTACACAATGGAAAACAAAAGCGATAAAAGTGACAAAAAAGATTACATCGTTCATTTGAACAAAGCCAGAAAGAAGCGTAATAAGAATGATTTTGAGAGATACATCATTCTGGCAGTGATAGCGGTTGTGGTGGTTGTAATCCTCCTGTTTGCCGGGAAGGCCATAGCAAAGCGTGTATCGGCAGGGGCGGAAAAGACGACCGCAGCGACAGAGACAGAGAGCCAGGCGGAAGACCCGGGACAGCTGAAGATTGCCGCGAAGGAAGCCGAGGAGTCTGAGGCAGAAGCACAGGCAAAGAAGACGGAAGAGGAAAAAAAGGCGGTTGTCGATTCCTACCAGAATCTGGGAATTGTTCAGGTTTCCGGATATTTGAATGTGAGAAAAGAACCGAATACCTCGGCGGATATTGTCGGAAAGCTGATGGGAGACAGTGCCTGTGAGATATTAGACAGTACCCAGGAGGGCTGGTATAAGGTTTCTTCCGGCGGCATCGAGGGATATATTGATTCCCAGTATGTCCTGACAGGTGATGAGGCGAAGGCGAAAGCCTATGAGCTCGTGACACTGCGGGCGATCGTGCAGGTTGACAACTTAAATATCAGAAAAGAGGCCAATACCACGTCGGATGTCGTGGGACAGGGCCTTATAAACGAGCGATACGAGGTCATCGATCAGGTCGATGGCTGGGTTCAGATTCCGTCCGGCTATATGTCGGCTGATTACGTCAAGCTGGAGTATGCGTTAAACGAGGCCAGGAAACTGGATCTGAAGGCCATGATCTTCAATATGTACAAGAACATCGGTATCTCGGATGTAGATAACTACTTAAACGTCAGGGAAGAGCCCAGCGAGGACGGCAAGGTAATTGCCAAGATGCCGAGCAAGGCGGCGGGCAACATTCTTGAGACGACGGACAACGGCTGGTACAAGATCCAGTCCGGTAAGATCACCGGCTACGTGAAATCCGATTATATTCTGACCGGACAGGCAGCCAAGGATGAGGCGCTTAAGGTCGCTGAGCTGATGGCTATCGTGAACACGGACATGCTGAACGCCCGGTCCGAACCGTCCACCGATTCCAAGATCTGGACCCAGATCTCGAATAACGAGAAGTATCCGGTATTGAAACAGATTGACGGCTGGGTAGAGATCGAGCTGGAGGAGGACAGCAACGCTTATGTGGCATCGGATTACGTCGATGTAAGATATGCGCTGCCTGAGGCGATCAAGTTCTCACCGCTGGAGGAAAAGGCCAACGCGGCGGCTTCTCTCAGGACTCAGATTGTAAACTACGCACTGCAGTTCCTGGGCAATCCCTACGTATGGGGCGGCACCAGCCTGACCAAGGGGGCGGACTGTTCCGGATTTACACTCTCCGTATTCGGTCATTTTGGCATCAGCCTTCCGCACTATTCCGGTGCGCAGGCGAATATGGGAAAAGCAGTGAAGTCCAGCGAGATGCGTCCGGGAGATCTCGTATTCTATGCGAACAGTAAAGGAACTATCAATCATGTGGGAATCTATATTGGCAACGGCCAGATCGTCAACGCGGCCAGCCGGAGAAGCGGTATTAAGATCTCGACATGGAACTACAGAACACCGGTGAGAATCAGAAATATACTGGGAGATTAATCCCTATATAAAAGAGCATGCGCAGAGCCATAGAGGGGGTTCTGCGCATGCTTTTTTCGTATGAAGGATTTGTATTATAAGATAAAACAGAACTTTTTTGTCCATGAAAAGCCGGTGAATTGACTCAGGAAAGTCTGCCTCCGTGGAAGAGACACGTATAGATTCTGACCTCCCGGCAGTAGATGGCCTCTTCCCCCTGAAACTGGCTGAGGGCACCATGTGTACGGCAGACATAGGTAAAATCCTCATTCCGGAAGTATTCCGGGCCGCGGAGGGGAAGTTCAGCCGGAACCTGTGACAGAGCTTCCTTTAAGAAGGCGCTGTAAAAGGTCTCGTCCAGCGATACGCCATAGTAATTGAGCGCCCAGACGGGAGTGTCTCTGATCCACACAGCTTCCTCACCCGTAAAATTCCGGCTTCCCAGATAGGTGTCAATGTAGAGATAATCCTGCTCGGAGTATCGGAAATCGTGAGACTGGGGGCGTGACGGTGGCGCAGTGTTCTGGCCGGAGGCGTAGGTACGCTGTTTGGCCCGCATAAGAAAGCGGCGAAGCGCCTTTTCAGACGCAGGGTCCGGGTCTAAAAGGGCTGGGGCGCATTCCTCCTCCTGCCTGACGAGGCGGTCAATGGAAACGCCGAAGAGTTCACTGAGACGGACCAGGTTGGGAAAATCGGGAAATGCCTGGCCGTTTTCCCATTTGGTCACGGCCTGACGGGAGACGTCCAGGCGGCCGGCCAGCTCTTCCTGGGAAAGCTTTCGGCTGGCGCGCAGGTGCTGTAGTTTTTCGTTGAAATTCATGTGGTTCCTCCTTTCACTGCTACGTATAATCATACAGGAGTATGGGGAAGAATGCAAACACCCTGTGGTGGCAGGCCCTGCAACTGTGGGTTGCGGATTATTGAGAAACAGGGATTTGTGGCTGAAAGAAAAGGTATCTTGCATTCTATCACTTGTTGTGTTAGAATGGTGATAGAACGTGATAGAAAGAGTGATAATATGGAATTGTATGAAAGCGAAATTATTGAGTTAAAAGAAATCTATACTACTGATTTGAAGAAAGAAATTGTTTCTTTTGCAAATACAAATGGCGGAACGATCTATATTGGTGTGCAGGACAATGGAACGATTGTTGGCGTTGATCATGCTGATTTTGTAATACAGCAAATTGCAAATTCAATAAGAGATAGTATCAGACCAGATATCTCTATGTTTACAAGCATTGAACTGTTAAAAGACGAAAACAAATCGTATATAAAAGTGACAGTGGATTCAGGCACGAAAAAACCATATTATCTTTCTGACAAAGGATTGAAACCGACCGGTGTATATGTCAGAAGCGGTACAACTTCCGCTCCGGCATCGGAAGATGCGATTCGTATGATGATAAAGATGACGGATGGCGATTCATTTGAAACAAACCGCTCATTAATTCAGGAGTTGACGTTCAACAGTTTAAGTAAGGAGATGGAGAGAAGAAAACTGGAGTTTACAGGGGTGCAGATGAAGAATCTGGGAATTCTTTCGCCTGATGGTATTTTCACAAATATGGGCCTGCTTGTTTCGGATCAGTGCAGGCATTCTATAAAATTTGCTGTTTTTCAGGGTACAGACAAATTGGTCTTTAAAGACAGGAAAGAATTTACGGGCTCGCTTTTTGAACAGTTGGCAGAGGTATACAAAACCATCGATTTTTATAATGGAACAATGGCCAGTTTCCATGATTTACTGCGTACGGACGAAAGAGATTATCCGGAAGATGCTGTTCGGGAAGCATTATTGAATGCAATTGTCCATAGAGATTATTCTTTTAGTGGAAGCACCTTTATTAATTTGTATTCTGACCGGCTGGAATTTATATCTTTAGGTGGATTGGTGCCCGGTTTGTCATTGGAAGCGGCTATGCTCGGCGCCTCCCAGTCAAGAAATGAAAAGCTGGCAAATTTATTTTATAGAATGAAATTAATTGAAGCGTATGGTACGGGAATCAGCAAGATTATAAGCTGCTATAAGGGGAAGTCTGAACAACCTGCATTTGAAAGTGTGGAAGGTGCTTTTCAAGTGATTCTTCCCAATGTACATGCACGGAATTTAAGTATGGAAGATGCAAAGTATTTGCCAATCCTTCAGTTGTTTGAATATAAAAAAGAAATTACACGTTCTGATGTTGAAACAGTTTTAGGTAGTGGAACTACGCATGCAATTAACATGGTAAAAGAAATGCTTGATAAAAGCTTAATTGAAAAAGTTGGAAATGGCAGACTGACAAGATATGTAAGGAAATAAACTACGCAGATTATTGAGAAACAGGGATAAAAGAAAAGCTTTTATTAACAAGTTCCAGCCGGAAGCTGTGTTAATAAAAGCTTTTTTACAGGTCTGTTTAAGGAATCTAATTCTCGCTGTGGCGGTTGCGATTATAGTTAATCAGACAGCCGGCTTTTACGATCTCTTTTTCCTCGCTGGTCATCTCCGCAATATGGAGATTGATCTCGTGAATCGGATTGCCCTCTTCATTCTTAATGACATAGGCCGGTATATGCTGCATATCGCCTTCTAAGGCGGCGCGGACACCCGGAACGTAGATGAAATCACCGATGTCGAAGGACGGCTCCTCATCCAGAAGGAATGGCAGCATGCCCCAGTTAATCACATTGGAGCGGTAGCGCTTGGTAGCGTATTCGTTTGCGATATTGGCGAGGCCGCCGAGAACTCTCTGGCAGCTGGCCGCCTGCTCACGTGCGGAGCCGTCGCCAGGTTTTACTGCGTAAATCATGCTTCCGATCTCGGTTGCCCTGGCTCTTAATTCCGGCTGATCCAAATAAATACGAAGGGCATTGAACGCTGCTTCCATCTCCGGATCCGGTTTTAACGGACAGGCGCCGGTCTTGCGAACCGCCTCCAGTTCATTGACCTTCTTGGAACGGCCGACATACTCCGGATCGCGTCTGGAAAGCGTGAACTCTGCCAGACCCAGCGGGTTAGAGCGGTAGGATGAGGTCTCTCCGGAAGGAATCAGTTCATCCGTCGTGGTGACAGGGTCCATGATCTTAGAGCAGACTCTCAGGATAATATTATCAGTCAGGGCGCTCATGGCTGGCCAGTCTTTGATATTCGGTCCGTAGATCAGTTCTGCCTCCGGATCTGCCTTTCCATAACCCTGATAAACTCTTCTCTCATAGGAGGTGCTGTCGAATTCATAAGCAGGTACTTCATAACTGTCAGCAATGGTTTCCGCCGAGGTTAAGTAGCCTCCGTTTGCCGCGGTGGCAGCGATCGAGCGGGCATCCATTAAGGCGACGCAGGAGATCTGGCCGTTGCCCGGCTTGGAACCTTCACGGTTCGGGAAGTTTCTCGTGGTATGGCGGATGCTCAGTGTGTTGTTCGCCGGAGTATCGCCTGCGCCGAAGCACGGTCCGCAGAATGCTGTACGGATGGTAGCGCCGGCAGCCATCAGCTCTGTAACGGCTCCCTTCTTTACCAGATCCATGTATACCGGCTGTGAGGACGGATAAACGGACAGGTTGAAGATATCGTTTCCGCAGTCCTTGCCGGACAGGATATGAGCGGCCGTCATGACATTGGAATAGTTTCCGCCTGCGCAGCCTGCGATGACGCCCTGCTGTACCAGGAGCTTCCCGTCCACGATCTTATCGGTCAGGGATAAGTGAACATTCGGATTGCCGAGAATATGGTCGGCTTCCTTTTCCACAGTTCTTAAAATATCGCCCAGGTTTGCATTCAGTTCGTCGATCTCATAGGTGTTGCTCGGATGGAATGGAAGAGCGATCATTGGCTTAACGGTGCTTAAATCGATGGATACGACGCCGTCATAATAGGCGACATCCGCCGGGGTCAGCTCTTTATAAGCATCCTCTCTGCCATGCATCTTTAAGTAGTCCCTCGTGTCCTCGTCTGTTTTCCAGATGGAGGAGAGACAGGTAGTCTCCGTGGTCATGACATCGACTCCATTCCGATAATCGGTATCCATGGAGGAGATACCAGGGCCTACGAATTCCATAACTTTGTTTTTCACGTAACCGTTTTTAAATACGGCGCCTACGATGGCCAGTGCCACGTCGTGCGGGCCGACGCCCGGCCCCGGTTTTCCTGTCAGATATATCGCTACGACGCCCGGATAGGTGACGTCATATGTATCACGAAGCAGCTGCTTTACCAGCTCGCCGCCGCCTTCGCCTACCGCCATGGTCCCCAGGGCTCCGTAACGGGTATGGCTGTCGGATCCGAGAATCATGCGTCCGCAGCCTGCCATCATTTCACGCATATACTGGTGAATGACTGCAATGTGAGGCGGTACGAAGATTCCGCCGTATTTCTTCGCGGCTGACAGTCCGAAAATGTGGTCGTCTTCATTGATGGTACCGCCTACCGCACACAGGGAGTTGTGGCAGTTTGTCATGACATAGGGAATCGGAAACTCGGTGAGGCCTGACGCCCTTGCGGTCTGAATAATTCCGACAAACGTAATGTCATGGGATGCCATGGAATCGAAGCGCAGCTTCAAATGTTCCATATTGTCCGCAGTGTTATGTTCCTTCAGGATCGAATAGGCAATCGTGCCCTTTTTCGCCTCTTCTTTAGTTACGTTCTTTCCTGTCAGAGCGACAAGCTTTTCGGCTTCCTGTTCCGGCACCAGTTCCGTACCGTTTACCAGGAAAGCGCCTCCATCATACAATTTAACCATATGCTATCTTTCCTCTCTCTTCTTGTAAGGTGTTGCTTCACCAACGTATTTGAACGCCGGACGCATGATCTTTCCATCATACATCTTATTCTCGATATTGTGCGCCAGCCAGCCTGCCATACGTGCGCAGACGAAGAGCGGCGTGTACATATCTTCCGGTATCTGTAACATATTATAAGCGAATCCGCTGTAGAAGTCCACATTGTTTGAGAGAGTTTTTCCGTTTCCGGCGAGAGTTTCTTTGGCAACTTTTTCAAATCTTGTCAGGAATTCGTATTCATCCTCACGTTTTTTCTGCTTTGCCAGCTTCTCGCAGCAGGTTTTTAATAAGTCGGCTCGCGGGTCGGAAACTGTGTAGACGGCATGGCCGAGACCGTACACGAGGCCGGTATTATCATAAAATTCTTTGTCAAGAATCCGCTTAATCACCTGCTTGATCTGTGCATCGGTGGCCTTTAAGCCGATTTCCTTTTCGATGGCGGAGATCATCTCGCTGCAGCGGATATTGGCGCCGCCGTGCTTCGGTCCCTTTAAGGAGCCGATGGACGCGGAGATCGAGGAGTAGATGTCGGTTCCTGTGGAGGAGATGACGACATTTGTAAAGGTAGAGTTGTTTCCGCCGCCGTGATCGGCGTGAATCATCAGCATGACGTCGAGTAAGTCTGCCTCCTGCTCGGTGAAGGTTCCGTCGCGGCGCAGCATGTAGAGGATGTTCTCCGCAATAGAGTATTCCTCCTTAGGATAGTGGATGATCAGGCTTTCTCTGTCATAGTAGTGAATCTTGCTCTGATAAGCGTAGGCAGCCATGGAAGGAAGCTTAGCCAGAATGCTGATTCCCTTTAATAACGTCTGGTACGGGTCCACGTTGTCGGGATCTTCATCATAATTATAGAGAGAAAGGATACTCTGCTGCAGACTGTTCATTAAATTGCGGGAAGGGGAACGAAGCAGATTCTTCTCCAGAAACTCATCGGGAAGCGGATAAAAATGACGGAGAATTCCGGAAAACTCGTTCAGTTCCTTCTTGGAGGGAAGGTATCCGAATAACAGAAGAAATGTGGTTTCTTCAAAGCCGTACCGTGCATTTCCTTTTCCCTTTACCAGATCGCCGATTTCGATTCCGCGGTAGAAAAGCTTACCGGGTACATTGACCTTTTTTCCATCCTGAATCTCATAGCCGACAACGTCGGATACACGCGTCAAGCCGACCCTGACTCCGGTGCCATCCTCGTTGCGGAGACCCTTTTTTACGTTGTGTTCCTTGAATAAATGATTTGGAATATCCGTATAGTTTGAGGATTTACCAAATGTCTGTGCGATGAAGAAGTTATTCATGCGATATTCTCTCCTTTTCCTTTAGATTCAGTCACGGACTGCATAAATTTGCAGAAAAGCAGCGCGAAGTGATCTCCACGCTGCCACCATTGGCATTACTGAAGTGACCGTTTTTATATTGTTCAGTAGTTTACCATGGAAAAGTATCAAAGTCAATACCTTGTTGCAATCACAATTAAAATATTGTGATTGCAACAAGGTGTGTTTGTATTAACCATACAAATGTGTGCGTTATACGGCCTTAATTTTTAGAAATAAAAATGAATCAATAATATTAAGGAAAAAGAAAGGAAAAGATTCTGACAATATACTATAATAGAAAGAAAAAAGTGGTAACAGCCACAAGGAAAAGGAGCGGCGCCATGTACAGTGATTTTGGCTTTTACGGAGGATTTACGCAGTTATTTCCGATTTTATTCGGAGTTATATTTTTGATCGTGGCAGTAATGATCGTAGTTACCCTGATTCGAGGGATTTCGCAGTGGAATTCTAATAACCACTCTCCGGTATTGACTGTGGAAGCGATGGTGACTTCTAAGCGTCAGGAGGTTTCACACCGGCACAGCAATCAGAACACGATGGATACTTATACAAATTTTACGTCTTATTATGCAACGTTCCAGGTCGAGAGCGGCGACCGCATGGAACTGGGCGTATCGGGAACGGAGTACGGGATGCTGGCGGAAGGCGATATGGGCAGGCTGACCTTTCAGGGAACGAGGTATCTCAGTTTTGAGAGGGGACCTCTGGAGTCATAGAGAGGAATTTCGGGAGAATGACCGGACGCACGCCAGTGCGGGCAGGGAGATGAAAGATGGAAAAACGAAAAAGAACAATCAGAAAATTGATGCCGGTCAGTCCTTACGACAGCGCCGGTCTGGAGGCCTGGTTTTCGGAGCTGGCCGGCCAGGGGCTGTTTGTCAGGAAGACCGGGTATTATTTTGCAAATTTTCAAAGGAAAGAGCCGGGAAGCCTGGTCTATAAGCTGGAGCCTTGTGACCAGTACCGGGATGAGTATGAAAAGGAGCTGACGGAGCAGTACCGTCTGGCAGGCTGGGAAGCGGCCGGTGATGTGTGGCGGAAGTTTATAATATTTGCGGCTGTCAGGGAGATGGCTGTAAGTCCGGAGATTTCCGGGGAAATACGAAGCGCCGGTGATTCATCCCTGAAGAAAACGGGCCATGGCTGTCTTATGACATGCGCTGCGGATGGCGTACTGACGGCTTTCTGGAGCTGGATGATTCTGGGCCGATTTGGTTTCTGGTATGCGACCACCATGGCGACACCCTTCCTTTTCTGCGCCCTGTTGATCTTTCTGTTTGGAATAAATATCTTATGGAGAATGTCCGATTACATACAGATCCGGAGATATTTAAAGGGGACAAAATGTAACGTACATCTGCCAGAACACAATGGTCAAACACGCCCTGGCAGAGGACGGGCCAGATCGATCTGTTCAGCAGTCGCGGTAATCTGCATCTGCCTCGTGTTTATGTGGGCGGGAGAGCAGAAGTCCTGGCATAAGGAACTGAGTGCGGTACATACCAGTCTTCCGGTTCCGCCCATTGCGGCGATTTCGCCGGAGAGCAGTCCAATAAGCGGAACGGTCACCTATCATTCTTCCATCGTTGCACCGGTACAGTTTCAGATCGTCCAGGAGGGACCGGATGCCCAGATGCTCCGTATGGATTATATGGAACTCCGCTTTTCCAGGCTGGTGAAGCCGGTCTTTAAAAATATGATGAAGGATCAGCTGCAGTGGAGCAGCGCTGAGCCGGAGGCGGTATCTTCCGGGCTGTTTGACACCGCCTTTGTGGCCGAGATAAACGACAGCATGCATTATCTCTTCGTCTCCGACGGACAGAAGGTAGCAGCAGTGTGCTATATCGGCCCCGGTTATACAGACGAGTTTTTAAAGATGATTCACGACGCCATGGAGACGTGGACCCAGCCGGAGCTGTTTTGGCAGTGATCAGCGGGTTTCCCTCATATTCCTAGAAGCCGTCCGTTTCATGGGGCGGATCGAAAGGATACATATTAATATAGTAAGAACATCGGCCGCGGGCTGGGCAAAATAGATGCCGGTCACGCCCAGAAGCCTCGGCAGAATCAGGATAAAGGGCACGTAAAAGAGACCCTGGCGGATCATGGACAGGAATAGGCCGAACCTTGAGGCGCCGATGGTCTGAAAGGTGATGGTCATCATATAGCAGAGTCCAAACGCCGGATATAAGGCAACCTGGGATATCAGCAGCCGGGAACCGTATTCGATCACGGCGGGATTGCTGTTAAATAACCGGATGAACGGCCGTGACAGAGCGATATAGACCGCGGCCACCACGATTGTCAGCAGCAGGGAAGCGGTGAGGGAGAAGCGGACAGACTCATGAAAACGGTCTTCGTTCTTCGCGCCAAAGGCGTAGGAAGCGACCGGCTGATATCCCTGCATAAATCCCATAATGACGTAGCAGCCGATGAGAATCAGCCGTTGGACGACACCGTAGGCCGCAATGATTAAATCGGCGTCCGGCATGGGCTTTGCGGCGATATTGGTCAGCGATGTGGCCGCTGCGAGACAGATCTGAATAACCGCGGAGGGAATTCCGATCAGTGTGACCGTTTTTATCATGTGAAAGTCGGGCTTAAAATAGTGCGGCTTGATTTTAATGATGGAGCGTCCGCCTAAATAGAACCACAGCAGGATGAAAAATGTGACAAACTGAGAGACCGTTGTGGCCAGGGAGGCTCCCTGCACGCCCATACCCAGGCCCCAGTCGAACATGAAAACAGGGTCCAGAACCACATTTAAGGCGGCGCCTGTGATGACGGCTTTGGAAGAAATCTTGACGGAAGATTCCGCCCTGGCGGCACAATTCAAGCTTTGGGCCGGCAGATTAGCCAGTGCGGCGATAAACATCCAGAACGCGTAGTCCTTGGCCTGGGGCAGAACCGCGTCCGAGGCGCCGAAGGAACGGAGCAGCGGCTCCATAAAGAGGAGTCCGCCGACGCAGAGAATCATACCGATAACTACCGACAGGGCGACGATGGTCGTCACCGTAGTGTTGGCCCCCTCCTGGTCCTTCGCCCCCAGCTGACGGCCTGCCAGCACGGCGGCGCCGGCAGAAAAGATGTTCTCCACCGAAACCATGATCAGAAGCAGGGGAAGCGTCACACCGACGGCGGCCAGAGCCGTGTCGGAATGCAGCATGCCGATGTAGGCGGTATCGACGATATTATAGACCGCCTTTGCTAAAAGGGCCAGAGTGGCGGGCACCGCCAGCTTGATGATGGCCTTCGAAGGCTTCATTTCTCCCAAAACAGATGCATTCGTTGTTTTTTGACTATCCATTGGATTACTCCTTTCTCTCTACAACGCCGTACAGGAGGATGCGCAGCGCCCTGCGGCAGCTTTCCTCGTGGTCGCGTATATCTATTTTCTCTGATCCGGTCATCTGGTATCTGGCATTGATATAGTCCTGATACTGACGGAAGGTGTCCACCACATCTTCCCTCGATAAGTCGGAGCGCAGAGATACCGGCTCCAGCATCCGGTTTAAGCTGTCGATGTTGAAACGGTCGAACGGGGCTTTTTTCTCCTGAATGGAGGCCTCCAAATGAGCGGGCGGCATAATGACGGCATCACAGAAAATCCTCTGGTACTGGGGATTCTGTTCAAAAAAGTCCAGTCTCACTCGAAAATACTGCTCCAGCCGCTCTTCGGCGGTTTGGCCTTCCATGTTCGTATGGCTCTGTAAGTGGCCGGTCAGCATCTGGAAGCACTCTTCCACACAGGCTAAGTATAAATCATCTTTTGTCGGAAAATAGTGGTAGATAATTCCCTTGGAAAGCCCCTCCCCGTTACTGATGGTATTGACAGAGCTGGCTCCATAGCCCTGCTCGGCAAATTCTGCCAGCGCGCTTTCCAGGATGCGCCGTCTGGTCTGCTGATTTTTTTCTTCTCGTTTCATGATTCCATTCTCCTGCAAATAAATATTGACCATATGGTCTATTATTACGATACCACAAATAGACCATATGGTCAATATTTATTTGCAACAATGGAAATTGCTTGAAAATGGGGGATGCAACGATTTGTTGCGTGACAGTGCGGCGCTGTCTGTGGTATGTTTTTTAGAGATGGAGAAGGAGGAGCGCGTATGAACGGGATCGGAAAAAACATAAAGAAGCTGAGGAAAGAGCGCGCGCTGTCACAGGAACAGCTGGCTGAGCGGCTGCATGTGACGAGGCAGGCTGTCTCCAGCTGGGAGACAGGTAAGAATCAGCCGGATATTGAGACGCTGGAATCCATTGCCGCGGTATTTGACACGGATATTCTGATGGTCTTATACGGACGATCCAGACTGGAGGAAAGCGGGGAGGAGAAGGGGGCACAGAGAAAGCGCTGTGTGAGAAACTGTCTGATGTGGGGAGCCATAGCCCTCGCTGGGCTTGTGGTTCACCTGATGGTCAAAGATAAAATCATGGACTGGTATTACCGGTTCTGCTACACGGTCCCGGTTTATTTATTTGTGCTGCTTGTGAGACCCTTATGTGTTTTTGCTTCGGCTGTGGCATTTATGAACGGGCTCTGCCTCATCGGAGATATCCGGATCAGGCAGAACTGGATCAGGAGAACGGTTTTAGGGGTGTCCATGGCCTTCCTTTTCCTGTATCTGACGGCAGCGTTTCTGTGTCTGGTACCCGTGGTGCAGGATCTGGTACCCGCATTTCTGCCTGCCCCGGGAGCTGTGTCTGGGTGGATCCGCCGCCCGCCCTTTGTTTTTTCATTTATTGTTCGGCTCGTAACGGCGCCTGCGCTGTTTTTACTTCCCGGGATCGGAATGTTTCTTGGACTCCGCCGATAAAGACGCGGTTAGAAATATGGGACAGGTGAGATGGAATGTGGTATACTGACAGCAGGGCAGGCGGCCTGTGGGAGCAGATCTGCCGCGCAGTACGAGTACTCACGGAAACTCCTTGTGCTCAATACCTGAAAGGGAGGGAATACCATGGCACCAGTGATCAGAATGAATGCAGCAGCTCTGTGCAGAGTTTCATGACAGGCGAATCTGGCACAGAGCGTATAAAAGGAATTGTAAGCGGCAGAAATACCGCTTGATTTTATGAAACAGATGTCGCCTGAGTGGATTCTGCACTTATAAATGGAATGAGTTACTTTTATTTTAATTTATAAGGAGAGAATCTATGAAAGACAGACAATACCGTAACTTTATCATCTTCTGGTTCAGTCAGTCCGTATCACAGCTGGGGAGTTCCATGACTTCCTTTGCCTTAATCATCTGGTCTTACGGCAGAACCGGTTCCGCCATGTCCGTGTCGCTTATGACATTTTGTACATGGCTTCCCTATATTGCGGCCAGCATCGTTGCCGGGCCGGTAATCGACCGTTACCATAAGAAAACGATCATGCTTCTCGCGGACCTCCTTGCGGCGGTCTGCTCTCTGACCGTGGCGGCGTTTGCGGTCTCCGGGAATCTGGCGGTCTGGCACATTTTTATCGTCAATGGAATCACCGGCTTCATGAACGCATTTCAGTTTCCGGCGGAGACGGTGGCGGTGGGGATGCTGGTTCCGAAGGAAAAGTACAGCCAGGCCAGCGGCTTAAATTCCTTTACATCATCCTTACTCACGGTGGTGACCCCGGTAATGGCCGCATCCTTATCCTCCTTTGCAGGGTTAAAGAGTGTCATCGTCTTTGATCTGGCGACCTTTTTGTTTGCTTTTTCTGTCCTGTTGTTTCGGATCAAGATACCGGAGAATGCGGGAGGGATGGAGACAGGGAAAAAGAAAGAGAATATCTCAGTTCGGGAATCGTGGAGGGAGGGGCTTCAATTTCTCCGCGGACAGAAACAGCTTTGGTATCTGATGATCAGCATGGCGCTTATGAACTTCTTTTCACGGCTGACCTATGAAAATATCCTTTCTCCCATGATTCTGGCGCGGAGCGGCCAGAACCAGATCGTGCTCGGCATTGTCAGCGGGATTCTGGGGATCGGAGGCATGGCGGGCGGTCTGATCGTCTCCTTCGTAAAGCTTCCAAAGGACAGCGTCCGGGTGATCTTTTTATCGGGAGGCATCTCCTTTCTGCTGGGCGATTTTCTGATGGGAGCAGGGCAGAATGTTC
Organism: Hungatella sp.; assembly: GCF_046966825.1. NCBI lineage: Bacteria > Bacillati > Bacillota > Clostridia > Lachnospirales > Lachnospiraceae > Hungatella > Hungatella sp. Next base: position 20,490 of record NZ_JBKVCZ010000049.1, read on the forward strand.
TTGTATGGAGTATTGCCGGCATAGCGGCCAGCATCCCCATTCCTTTTATTATGGCTGGGCAGAATGTAATTCTCTACCGGACGATTCCGCAGAATATGCAGGGGCGCATCTTTGCCGTGCGAAATGCCATCCAGTACTGGACGATTCCGACCGGGATTCTCCTGGGCGGTTTTCTGGCAGACTACGTGTTTGAACCGTTTATGCGCACGGACGGGGCATTCAGACGTTTCTTCACCGGCTGACCGGGTATGGAGCCGGCTCCGGGATGGCGGTCATGTTTCTCTGTACCGGCATTCTCGGAAGCTTGAGCTGCTTCTTCTGTTATAAAAAAATGAAAAAGAATGAATAAATGAAGCACAGGAAGAAGAGCGCGATGATGCGTTCCGCTTCCTGTGCTTCTTTTTGTACCGATGAAAAGCTAAAATAATGGAAGCTTATCCAATACTCTGCTTCAGTTGATTTGGAGTCATTCCTTTATACTTCTTAAAAATACGAATAAAGTAACTGGTATCATGGAATCCGCAGTCAAATCCTACTTCCGTTACTGATTTGTCCAGAACAGTCAATTCATAACAAGCCTGTTCCACACGTTTGTAGTTTAAATAATCAGAGGCGGTCATATGGAAAAATATCTTAAAACAGCGACAGAAGTATTTGGGTGATATCCCTGCTATCCTTGACATTTTTTCTAAAGAGATTTTTTCCATGTAATGGTTTTCAATATATTCCAGAACCGGTTTAATATGATTTGCTTCCTTTAGATTTCGCCTGGTCGTTTTCGTATAGGCGGTATAATAGTTCTTTTGAAAAATGATACCTAAAAATAAATAGAGAGCCCCTACAGTATTGAGCTCATAGGCCGGAGCTTTTTTCTCTACAGCTTCAAAAAGCTGGGCTGCTATGGCGAACAAATCTTTGTCACATCGGGTAAAATGGCTTTGTATCAGAATCGAACAGCCGGTTAATTTAGTCATATACTGCGTCATGGCAGCTCCGTGCATCAAAAGAAACTGCAGATCAAATACAATGCATTCATATATACAATTCTCTGGGATTCCCCCGTGAATCAGCCCCTGATTTATAAATATCAGATCCCCGGCGTTGGCACTGCATGTTTCTCCGTCTATGGTAATTGTAAAATGCCCTTTTAGTATACGAATAATCTCATATTCTTTGTGCCAGTGGTATGGCATGAGGTACCTGGGATGCCGTTCATCGACGTAGTAATATTCAATTGGAAAGTTAATTGTACCGTGCTGCCTGGGCTCATTGTAATCATAATAATGCATTTGCACCTCCTAATTCCTAAACACATGGTGAATATAACTAAAAAGTGAATTTAGTACCATATTTTGACATTATATCACAAGAATAAGCAGACTGACAAGCGTATACTTATATTACTGGTAATAAACAATGCATGTAGTTGTAAAAAAGAGGTTGCCATACGGATATCAATAAAGAAAACAAGGAGCGAACAAGCATGAAGAAAATCTGGAAAAAAACAGCAGCAGTTATATTGTCAGCCAGCATGGTGTTGGGACTTGGTGCATGTGGGAGCAAGACTGCAGAGCCGGCAGACTCTGCCACAGTTTCTAAGGATATTTTAAACGAAGTCGGAACATATCCAATTGTAAAGGAGCCGATTACGCTTACAATGATGATTATGTCAAAGTCCTGGATTAAAGATTATAATACCAATGACTTTACAAAATACTTAGAAGATTTAACTGGAATTAACCTGGAGATCGAAGCGGTTGACTGGGAAACTTCTAATGAAAAAATCAATCTTGCAATGTCTGGAGGAGACTATCCGGATATTATTATGTGTCTGAATCCTGATGTTGTAAAATACGGTGTAAAAGAAGGTATTTTGCTTCAGCTGGAAGATTTAATTGAGCAGAATATGCCCAATTACACGGCTAATATGAAAAACTATATAGATATGACCAAACAGAGTGACGGCCATATTTACGGCCTTGCAGAGTTAAATGAGGCTTACCACATGTATTATCCGGATAAGCTGTGGGCGAATACATATAAGCTGGATCAAATGGGGATTAAAGTGCCAGACACCACGGATGAACTGTATCAGGCATGTAAAGCCTATTTAGAGAAAGAACCGGAAGGTGTATGCTTTGCAGACTGGAGTAAGGGACTTACACTAAACTGGCTGATGAATGCGTTCATTTTGACTCCGAATGATGATCATAACGATAATAGTAAGATTAAAGCAGTCGTATCTCCGGAAGGGAAGATTGTTTCGGCAGCAACTCAGGAGGCTTATAAAGAAGGACTTAAATATATAAAGAGCCTTTATGATTTGGGCGCTGTTTATGAGGGCAATTTCTCTAATTCAGAGGATTCCTTAAAATCTTTAGTTAACCAGGAGGGAGAGCCGGTGCTGTTCTTCCCCAGAAACTATTCCGCAGCTTATATTGATTCTTCAGCCAGCAGTGAATTATACAGGCACTATGAAGTGCTTCCGCCGGTAGAAGGACCAACAGGACTCCGCCAGACACCATTTTACCGTTATGACAGTGTCTACGAAAACCGTTTTGTAGTTACTGACAAATGTAAATATCCGGAAGCGGCGCTGAGACTGGCAGACTGGTTCTATACAGATAAGACTGATTTAATTGCACAATACGGCTCGGAAGAAGAAACTGACTGGGTATGGAAACCGGAGGGAAAGACAGGCATCAACGGAGAACCAGCGATGTATGATATCTTGAATCCATATTCGACAGAAGTCCAGAATCATGACTGGCAGGTTACTGGTATGATGTATGCATCGAATGCCTTCCGTCTTGGGCAGGCCATGGATCCCACCCTCGATAAATATGATCCGGCAGCACTTGAAAAACTGCTGTATGAAGAGACCAAAAATAAAATGGAGCCATATGCTCCAAAGGCAGGTGGTTACGATATTCTGCCGATTTTACATATGACATCTGAAGAAAAAGATTCGATTTCTGTCCCGCTGGTAGAGGCGGGGGGCTATATTGCCGAAAGTGAAATTGCCTTTATAACCGGAAAAATGGATATTGATGCTGACTGGGATTCTTATATCAGCAAGCTTGACAGTATGGGGCTTCAGACGATTCTGGATGTATACCAGGCTGCGTATGACAGGTAAAACGAAACCGGCAGGAGGGCTGGCTTACAGCCCCCTTGCCAATCGCAGGGAGGAAAATGTGTGAATAAAATGATAAAAAAGAAAAAACGCAGAAATTCCACATGGCAGTTCTGGGCTATTATATTGATCCCGCTGGTTTTGGTATTTGTATTTAATTATATTCCCATGTTTGGCGTAATAATAGCATTTGAAGATTTCAGTCCGCGCAAAGGGATATTGGGAAGCGACTGGGTCGGCCTTAAATATGTAATTCAATTTCTGACATCGCAGTCCAGCACAAAGGTTATTAAAAATACTTTTATTTTAGGTATTTACCAGCTGATCTTTACATTTCCGGTGCCTATTATTCTGGCGGTCTCGCTAAATGAATGCAGAAGCAGGCATATAAAGAAATTTGTTCAGCTTATTACTTACGCGCCATACTTTATATCAACCGTTGTTTTGGTTGGTATTCTGATGCAGGTAACAGATATGAGAATTGGTATTATCAACCGTATCATTGGAATTTTTAATATTGGACCTATTAATTTCTTTGGGGATAAAGATTTGTTTCGGGGGCTGTTTGTAGGAAGCGGGATCTGGCAGACGATGGGGTATTCTGCGGTCATCTATCTGGCCTCTTTAGCTGGCGTGAGTATGGAACTGAAGGAAGCTGCCATCTGTGATGGGGCAAACCGGCTGAAACGAATCTGCCATGTCGATATTCCAGGGATCTTTCCTACCATAGTCACGATGTTTATTTTTAACTGCGGTAATATTATTAATATTGGTTTTGAAAAGGCTTATCTGATGCAAAACAGTGTCAACATGCCGAAATCAGAACTAATCTCTACTTTTGTATATAAAGTGGGACTGTCTAACGCAAATTATTCCTTTGCTACAGCAGCGGGACTTTTTAATTCCGTAATCAGCTTTGTTCTGTTAATCATTGTGAATCAGATTTCCAAGAAGCTGACGGATACCAGTTTATTTTAGGAAGGGGGGATTATATATGGAAGGAAAAATGCACTCATTCAAAACCGCAGATTTGCAGGACAAGATTTTTATTATTTGTAACTATATATTCCTGACGCTGGTCACGGTAATTGTGCTGCTGCCACTGATTTTTATTGTCAGTGCATCGTTTTCAGATCCAAACGCAGTTATTAATGGCAAAGTATGGCTGCTTCCGGTAAATCCAACCTTAAAAGGATATCAGGCAGTATTTAAGAATCCCAAAATCATGATTGGATTTGCCAATTCTTTCTTTTACATGATTTCAGGAACTACGATTAATATCATCGTTACCGTGTGCTGTGCCTATCCTCTTACAAGGAAAGAATTTCCGGCAAGAAATGTAATTGCTGCTCTGATTATATTTACTATGTATTTCAGCGGCGGAATTATTCCTACGTATTTACTGGTTAAGAACCTTGGGCTTATCAATACGAGATGGGCTATGATTCTGCCTGTCGCATTAAATCCGTGGAATATGATTCTGTGCCGGACTTTTATGATGAACTCCATACCGGATGAACTGTATGAAGCCGCTTGCTTAGACGGCTGCGCGCCTTTTAGATACTTAATCCATGTGGTGATGCCCCTGTCAAAGCCGATTCTGGCTGTGCTGGTATTATATTACGGTGTGACCCATTGGAATTCGTATTTTAACGCAATGATTTATTTAAAAGACCAGATGCTGTATCCGGTTACACTGTTTCTTAGAGAGATTTTGATAAACAGTACTGTAGATCCGTCTATGCTGGCAGACGCGTCGGCGGCCGAAGCGGCCCAGGGTCTGACGGAACTGCTTAAGTATTCTGTTATCGTAGTGGCATCTTTGCCTATGCTTGCCATTTATCCATTTGTGCAGAAGCATTTCGTCAGCGGTATTATGGTTGGCGCCATAAAGGGCTGAAAGGTATAGAATAAAATAGAGGAGATCAGGCATGAATAATTTACTGAGTAAAACAGAGTATGAAAGATGTGTAGCTGAAACCAGAGATGAGCGGATGAAATGGTGGAGAGATGCCCGATTTGGCATGTTTATTCATCTGGGACTCTATTCTGTTTATGGAAAACACGAGTGGGCAATGGCGATGGAGAACTGGCCAATTGAAGAATATGCAAAATTCGCCTATGATTTTCTCCCCCAAGAGGGATGCTGCCGGGAATGGGCAAAGCTTGCTAAGCAGGCCGGTATGAAATATATGGTTTTGACCACCAGACATCATGAGGGATTCAGTTTATGGGATTCTAAGGTAAATTCGTTTAATTCCGTAAATTATGGACCAAAACGGGATATTGTAGAAGAATTTGTCCAGGCATGCAGGGAGTTTGATTTAAAGATCGGATTTTATTCGTCCCTGATGGACTGGCATCACCCGGATGGCGGAGCCTGTGCGTTTGATCAGGGAGCCAGAATCCGCTTTACTAAGTATATTATGGAGTTAAACCGGGAGCTGATGTCCAATTATGGAAAAATCGATATTTTATGGTATGATGTAGCGCAGCCGATGGAGTCCTTTGAAGGCTGGAATTCACTGGAACTGAACCAGATGGTCCGTTCCTTGCAGCCGGATATCATTATTAATAACCGAAGTCTTTTAGAGGAAGATTTTCAGACTCCGGAAGGAAGAATTGTACCGGCAGGGCGTGACTGGGAAGCCTGCATGACGTTTAATGGAATCAGTTGGGGATATTTAGATTCCGGACGCGTTTTACCGTTCAGCCACAGTGCCCAGCAGATCGTGCGTATGCTTTATGAGGTGACGAAGGAAAGCGGGAATCTGCTATTGAATATTGGACCGAAAGCAGACGGAACCATACCGGAAGAAGCCATAGAACCGTTGGAAGCAGTAGGAAAATGGGTAAAAGAATATCATGGATTTTTATATGGAAGAACGGATGCAAAACAGATAATCTATCATGGAACGTCAAACCTTACTTATTGCGATAATAAGGCATATGTATGGAATTTTTTCTGGCCGGAAAAAGACCGGACTATCTACATTGCCGGAATACAAAACAGATTAAAAAAAGCATATTTTTTATCAGATCGAAAGGAAATTGCATTTAAACAGGATGAGTACAGAATCAGGCTATATGATCTTCCGGGAGAGGAAGAGGACAGGATTCTTGGAATTACCGTGATTTGTCTGGAATTTGACGGTGAGGTTACATATTGGGGACGAGGATTGAACCGCCATGCCACACGGTATCCTCAATTAAATTATGGAATGGTCTATCAGAAAGAACGATAGGAAAATGCAAGGGCGCTGTACCGGAGTTACAACATATCCGGAACAGCGTCTTTTTCGGTGAGGTGTAATAATCAATTTCTGTACTAATTTCTGTGCTTCTTTTTGTGCCGGTACAAAGCATAAAATATTGGTTCCTTCCACATCATAAGAAAGCTACCAAAATACAATGATGCAGAAAATACATCCATGCAGGAGGAAATCAGAATGAGAGAATATAAAAGAGACAGTGAAACAAACTGCGAAACGGATAACAGAGCAGAAAACCAGAACGGAAACGGCGGATCAGACGAGAAAAACACCTCTTCCGGAGATACGAGAAAAGACCGCCTCGATGAGAAGAAGACGGAGAAGGATATCGAACAGAAAGAGGACGAAAAGCTGGAAGAGTACGGTCAGATGACCCTGGATGACAATTCCAAAAAGAGGAAAATTCATCTGCTCTCCATCATCGGGGAGGTGGAGGGCCACGAGAACCTGTCGGGAAACAGCAAGACGACGAAATATGACCATATCCTTCCAAAGCTGGCAGAAATTGAGGATGATGATTCCGTGGAAGGTCTCCTGGTGATACTCAATACCTCGGGCGGTGACGTGGACGCCGGCCTGGCGATTGCGGAGATGATCGCTTCCTTAAGTATTCCCACCGTGTCCCTCGTGCTGGGCGGCAGCCATTCTATCGGCGTACCTCTGGCCGTCTGCACGGATTACTCCTTTATCGTGCCGACCGGAACCATGATGGTTCATCCGGTTCGTATGACTGGCATGGTCATCGGAGCCTCCCAGACGTATGAATATTTTGAGATGATTCAGGACCGGATCTTAAGCTTTGTCTCGGGCCACGCGACGATCGCTTACGACCAGTTAAAGCGCCTGATGTTAAACACGGAGATGCTGACAAGAGACTTGGGAACCGTGCTTGTAGGCGAGGAAACGGTGAAAGAGGGGCTGATCGACGAGGTGGGCGGAATTAAGGACGCTCTCAGAAAATTGTATGAGATGATGGATGAAGTAGAAGGTTAGCCGTTGCAATTCTCCCGATTTTTTTGTATACTGTTACCAATGGATAAAAGGGGGAAGTATTGTGCCTGAGACAACAAAGAAGAAGACAACATCCAAGACGACAGCAAAAAAAGGTACTAACGGGAAGGTCGGAAGACCGAAAAATACGACAAGCAGGCGGAAAGCGGCGGAACCAGAACCAGAATTTATCCGGTCAGAAGTTATCATCATCATATCATTTGCGGCTGCGGCCATTCTTTTTTTGAGCAATTTCCATCTGTGCGGAGTGGTGGGAGATTTCCTTCGCAGTCTGCAATTGGGTATATTCGGAGGAATCGGATACGTGGCGCCGGTCCTGATGTTTGCCGGAACGTGCTTTTATATCTCCAACCGGGGAAATCCCAGAGCAACATTTAAACTGGCGGCGGTGATACTGGCGCTTATTTCACTCTGCGGACTCGGCGAACTCCTGTTTGGGACAAGGCTGGGCGCCGGCGGAAAGATCATGGATATCTATGTGACAGCCGCGGCCAGTGGAAAGGGCGGAGGTCTGATCGGCGGCCTTCTGGCGGAAGGCCTGATCTCCATTATCGGAACCGTAGGCGCTTATCTGGTGATCCTGGTGCTGATTATCATCTCCGCGGTATGCATTACGGAGAAATCCTTTGTGAACCTCGTAAAGAGCGGCAGCGGCAAGGCATACCACCATGCAAAGGAAAACATGGATATTCAGAGAGAGATCCATGCGGAACGCAAGGAGGAACGGCGGAGAATCCGCGAGGAGCAGAAGCTGCGGGGCGTTAATTTAGATGCGACGAAGCTGGAGGCGCCGGACGAGTACGACTATGATATGGAAGACGAGGCCGCATACAGCGCGGAGGCGGAAGAGGACATTGATGTCCACGCAAGGCGGCTTGCCGCAGTGTCTGCCGTGGAAGTGACGGAGAACAGGAAGAATGCGGCTCCGGAGGTACGGCCGAATCCGGCGGATATTTTCCGCGGCAGCATTTTCCCGAAGCCGGGTGAGGCGGAAGCCGCAGCAGAGGAACGAAAGCGCGGCGAAAACATGGGAGCAGCCGGCGCGTTCCAGACGGCTGCTCAGGCAGTGGATGCGGATCTGCCGCACGTCTATTCTGCCAGTGAGGATTCCGTTCCGTTCGATGCCGATGACGCCGTTCCGTTTGTGACGGAAGACCTTTGGGAGAGTACCGCCCACCTGCGTTCGGCAGAAAGTGACGCCGGGGCATTTGACGAGTCTGACGATTACGGAACGTCGGAGACATTATTTGTTAAAAAAGAAACGAAAACGCTGGAAGAGATGGAGGTCGCCCGGGAAGAGCTGTATCCCACCGACGAGGACGACAAGGGCGTTAATTACAGCGACACCTTCTCCATACCGGAGGAACCGAAACGCGTCGTTACCGCTTCCGGCAAGGTGATCGAGACCGATACGGAAGCGCTTCAGAAGAAGGTCGAAAAAAAGAAGGCCGAGAAGGCCGAGAAAGAGAAAGAGGAAGCTGGAGATCTTTGCGTGGTCCAGGAGATCAAACAGAAGGAGGAAGTGGTGAAGAAGGAGTACGTCTTCCCCCCTGTCACACTTCTGAAAAAAGGAAAGAGCTCCGGCCCGTTCTCTGATAAGGAATACCGGGAAACCGCTATCAAGCTGCAGCAGACACTGCAGAATTTTGGTGTGGGCGTAACTGTGACCAATATCAGCTGCGGTCCCTCGGTCACGCGGTATGAGCTCCATCCGGAGCAGGGCGTGAAGGTGAGCCGGATCGTGGGACTGGCTGACGACATCAAGCTGAGTCTGGCGGCCGCGGATATCCGTATCGAAGCCCCGATTCCGGGGAAATCGGCGGTCGGCATCGAGGTGCCGAACAAAGAGAACAACATGGTATACTTAAGGGATATTCTGGAGGCGGAGGAGTTTAAGAATCATGCGTCCAGGATTGCCTTTGCAGTGGGCAAGGACATCGGCGGCCAGGTCGTGGTAACCGATATCGGAAAGATGCCCCATTTACTGATCGCAGGCGCTACCGGTTCCGGTAAGTCCGTCTGTATCAACACCCTGATCATGAGTATTATCTATAAGGCGGACCCCGAGGACGTCAAGCTGATCATGGTGGATCCGAAGGTGGTGGAGTTAAGCGTCTACAACGGTATTCCGCACCTCCTTCTCCCTGTGGTCACGGATCCGAAGAAGGCCTCAGGAGCGCTTAACTGGGCGGTGGCCGAGATGGATGACCGCTATAAGAAATTTGCCCAGTATAATGTCCGGGATTTAAAGGGATATAATGCGAAGGTTGAGAATATTAAAGATATAGAGGATGAAAACAAACCGAAGAAGATGCCGCAGATCATCATCATCATCGACGAGCTTGCGGATCTGATGATGGTTGCACCGGGCGAGGTGGAGGATTCCGTCTGCCGTCTGGCCCAGCTTGCGCGAGCCGCGGGGATACATCTGGTAATCGCGACCCAGCGTCCGTCGGTTAACGTCATCACCGGCCTGATCAAGACCAACGTGCCTTCCAGAATCGCATTTGCCGTTTCTTCCGGCGTGGATTCCAGGACGATCATCGACATGAACGGGGCGGAGAAGCTTCTTGGAAAGGGCGATATGCTGTTCTATCCATCCGGCTGTCCGAAGCCTGTGCGTGTGCAGGGCGCCTTTGTATCGGATACAGAGGTCTCCGCAGTCGTGGATTTCCTGACAGAACAGGGAATGACAGCGAATTACAACCCGGAAGTGGAGAATCAGATTGCATCAGCACCGGCGGCCGGCGACGCAAAGGGCGGCGGAAATGACCGGGATGAATATTTCGTTCAGGCAGGTAAATTTATTATTGAAAAGGATAAGGCATCCATCGGAATGCTTCAGAGGATGTTCAAAATCGGATTCAACCGGGCGGCCCGCATTATGGACCAGCTGGCGGAGGCCGGCGTGGTCGGTGAAGAGGAGGGCACGAAGCCCAGAAAAGTGCTGATGAGTGCAGAGGAATTTGAGGAATTGCTGGAACAGGGTTATTAATTACATAGAAGGAGGACATTCACAGATGAAAACAGATATTGAGATCGCACAGGAGGCAACGATGATTCCGATTAAGGAGGTAGCGGCTTCCTACGGAATCAGTGAGGAGGATCTGGAACTTTACGGCAAGTATAAGGCAAAACTGACCGATGAGCTCTGGGAAGAGGTGAAGGACAGACCGGATGGAAAACTGGTTCTGGTTACGGCCATCAACCCGACTCCGGCCGGAGAAGGAAAGACCACGACCACGGTCGGACTGGGCGAAGCGTTTGGAAAGATGGACAAAAAGGCCATCATCGCGCTGCGTGAGCCGTCCTTAGGACCGTGCTTCGGCATCAAAGGCGGCGCCGCCGGCGGCGGATACGCCCAGGTTGTGCCGATGGAGGACTTAAACCTTCATTTTACCGGAGATTTCCACGCTATCACCTCGGCGAATAACTTATTAGCCGCGCTTCTGGACAATCACATCCATCAGGGCAATGCTCTGGGAATCGATACCCGTCAGATTCTGTGGAAACGCTGCCTCGACATGAACGACCGCGCCTTAAGAAACGTGGTAGTGGGTCTGGGCGCGAAAGCGGACGGATTCGTGAGGGAAGACCATTTTGTCATCACCGTCGCATCTGAGATCATGGCGATCTTATGTCTGGCCGATGATATGAACGACTTAAAAGAACGATTAGGAAGAATTATTGTCGCATATAATTATGCGGGAGAGCCGGTGACGGCCGCCCAGTTAAACGCGGTGGGCGCCATGGCTGCCCTGCTGAAGGACGCCTTAAAGCCGAATCTGATCCAGACCCTGGAGCACACCGGAGCGATCGTACACGGCGGCCCATTTGCCAATATCGCTCACGGCTGCAACAGCGTGCGCGCCACGAAGACGGCCTTAAAGCTGGCCGATATCGTCGTGACGGAGGCGGGCTTCGGCGCGGATTTGGGCGCAGAGAAATTCCTGGATATCAAATGCCGTATGGCGGGCTTAAAGCCGGATGCCATCGTGCTGGTGGCTACGGTCAGGGCTCTCAAGTATAACGGAGGCGTTCCGAAGGATCAGCTGAAGGAAGAGAATTTAGAGGCTCTTGCAAGAGGAATCGTGAACCTGGAGAAGCACATCGAAAACATGCAGAAGTACGATGTGCCGGTTATCGTGACCCTCAATTCCTTCATCACGGATACCGAAGCGGAATACCAGTTCGTGAAGAAATTCTGTGAGGACAGAGGCTGCGAGTTCGCACTTTCCGAGGTATGGGAAAAGGGCGGAGAAGGCGGTATCGCCCTTGCGGAGAAGGTGCTCTATACATTGGAAAACAAGGAGAGCCATTACAAACCGCTCTATCCGGACGAAGCCGGATTAAAGGAGAAGATCGCAGCCGTAGCGAAGGAAATCTACGGAGCGGACGGCGTATCCTATGCACCGGCGGCTTCGAAGGCGTTAAAAAAGATAGAGGATATGGGATTTGGCGGACTTCCTGTCTGCATGGCGAAGACCCAGTATTCCTTATCGGATGACCAGACGAAATTAGGCCGTCCAAGCGGTTTTGAAATTAATGTGAGAGACGCCTATGTATCGGCAGGCGCCGGCTTCGTGGTAGTGCTGACCGGAGCAATCATGACCATGCCGGGGCTTCCAAAGGTACCGGCGGCTAATAATATTGACGTAAATAACGACGGAGTAATCACCGGATTATTCTGATGGAGGATCTATGAAATTCAGAGAGTGGCTTGAAGAGCTGGAATATGACGTAATTTCTGGGGATTTGGACATCGAAGTGGAGGATGTCATCTATGATTCCAGGAAAGCCAGGGAGCATGTGGTGTTTGTGTGCACAAAGGGAACGAAGGTCGATTCCCACGAGTTTATTCCGGAGGTGGTGAAGGCGGGGGTAAGGGTCCTGGTGGTGGAACGCCAGGCCGATATTCCTGCCGGTGTGACCGCGATCCGTGTACATAGTTCCAGGGAGGCGCTGGCGCATCTGTCCGCCGCCCGGTTCGGCTATCCGCAGGAGAAGATGATCACCATCGGGGTGACAGGGACGAAAGGGAAGACGACAACGACCCATATGATAAAGGCGATTCTGGAAAGCTGTGGGAAGAAGGTGGGCATGATCGGCACGACCGGTATTGTGATCGGCAGTGAGGTGACGCCTACCATGAACACGACGCCGGAATCCTACCAGCTTTTTGAGAGCTTTGAACGCATGGCGCAGGCCGGATGTGAATACATGGTGATGGAGGTATCATCCCAGGCGTTCAAGATGCACCGTGTGGATGGCATCCGTTTTGATTACGGCCTGTTTACCAACATTTCTCCGGATCATATCGGACCGGATGAGCACGCAGATTTTAATGAATATTTATATTATAAATCACAGCTGCTGGACCGCTGCCGGATCGGCATTGTGAACCGGGATGACGAGCATTACCACGAGATTATCAAAGATGCCTCCTGCGAACTGACCTCCTTCAGCCTGGAGCAGGAAGCGGATTTCATGGCAAAGCAGATTCACTACGTGAGCGAGCCGGAATTTGTGGGGCTTGAATTCAATGTGTCGGGGCGGTATGCGCTGGAGGCCCGGGTGAATATACCCGGCAGATTCAATGTATATAACGCGCTGGCAGCCATCAGCGTATGCAGCTTTTTAGACCTTCCCAGGGAAAAAGTGCGCCATGCGCTGGAGCATCTGAGCGTTAACGGGCGCATGGAGATCGTGTATGCGTCGAAGAAGTGCACGGTGATTGTGGACTATGCCCACAATGCGGTCAGCATGGAGAGCCTTTTGGAAACGTTGCGTGAGTATCACCCGGCAAGGCTTGTCTGCGTGTTCGGATGCGGAGGAAACCGCTCGAAGGACAGACGGTATTCCATGGGCGACAGTGCCGGAAGGCTGGCCGACTTCTCCATATTGACGGCTGATAATTCCAGATTTGAGAAGACTGAGGATATCATCGCGGATATCCGCTCCTCGATCGAAAAGACCGGCGGTGACTTTATTGAGATTCCGGACCGGCGTGAAGCGATCGCCTACAGCATGATCCACGCCAGACAGGGAGATATGATTGCGGTTATCGGCAAGGGACACGAGGATTATCAGGAAGTGAACGGCGTCCGCCACCATTTTTCCGACCGGGAAGTGGTGCTGGAGATTGCGGCAGAATTGGAAAAAAGCGAATAGAGTGATGAAATAAAGTGAATAGAGTGATGAAAAAAAGATGCCGGAAGTGGTGATCCCTTCCGGCATTTGCTGGGGTATGCCAGATTCAGGCACACTCTAAGTGAAGACAGGAAGGAAGACAGGAAGATGGAACATATCACGGTTAAGGAAATTCTGGAGGCCACTGGGGGAAGGCTGCTCTGCGGAAGTACGGATACGCCGCTTGACCATTTAAGCATCGATTCCCGGACCATGAAAGGTAATGATTTATTCGTTCCCCTGGTGGGAGAAAAGGTGGATGCCCACCGCTTTATCGGGCAGGCGTTTGATAACGGTGCGGCGGCGACATTTACGAGTGAACACGACGTGATGGATGATAACCGGCCATGGATCCGTGTGGCTGATACAAAGAGGGCATTACAGGCCCTGGGCGCCTGGTACAGACGCCGCCTGAATCTTCCTCTGGTGGGAATCACCGGCAGTGTGGGCAAGACGACGACGAGGGAGATGGTGGCCTGCGCCCTGTCTGCCAAATACCGCGTCTACAAGACTCCGGCGAATCACAACAGCCAGGTCGGCGTTCCGATCACCATGACGGAGATCTCCAGTCAGGACGAGATCGGCGTGATCGAACTGGGGATGAGTGAACCGGGAGAACTGACGATTATTGCGAACATCGCCCAGATTCAGATGGCGGTTATCACCAATATCGGAATCACCCACATCGAACAGCTGGGATCCCAGGAAAATATCTACCGGGAGAAGCTGAGCATTCAGGACGGTCTGACGGAGAATGGAATTCTGTTCCTGAACGGAGACGACGATCTCTTAAAGAAGACGACGGCGAGAGAAGGCTTCCAAACCATCTACTACGGAACCGGAGAAAACTGTCATTACCGCGCAGTCGATGTCCATCTGGAAAATGGCTATCCGGTATTTACGGCGGTATGCGGGGAAGAGCGTGTACCGGTCCGTTTGAAGGTGATGGGAAGCCATAACGTGGCAAACGCCATGGTGTCGCTGGCGGTGGCCTCCGTCTGCGGAATTCCGATGAGAGACGCCGCAGAGCGGCTGGCGGAATTTACCGGATTTAAGAACCGGCAGCAGATTTACCATGTGGGCGGCATGACGATCATTGATGATACCTATAATGCCAGTCCTGTATCCATGAAGGCCGGCCTGGAGGTATTAAATTCCATCGAAGGTTCGAGAGCCCGGGTGGCCGTCCTGGCGGATATGAAGGAGCTGGGGCCGGATTCCCCGAGGTTCCACTATGAAATCGGGACTTATATCGCCGAAAATCCCGTCGATAAGCTGGCTGTTCTCGGAGAACTGGCCAGAGAAATCGCGCGCGGCGTCAGGGAACAGGCGCCCGAGATCCGCGTCTACGAGTTTATGGACCGGGAGTCCTTGATTGGATGGCTGAAAACGGAACTCAGAGAAGGGGATACGGTGCTTTTTAAAGGCTCCAACAGCATGGAACTGGGAAAAGTGGCCGCTGTATTTTTGGAAAAACAGACAACGGAAAACGGAGTATAGATATGGACAGAGAGGCAGTGATCAGACAATTTTTTCAGGATGTGATCAAGCAGAATGAGGCCGGATTGAAGCGGTGGTTCCGGGAAGATGCCGTGATCCGGTGGTACTGTACCAACGAGCAGTTTACAGTTTCGGAATATATCCGGGCGAACTGTGAATATCCGGGCCGCTGGGAAGGAAACATAGAACGTATGGAGCAGAAGGAGGATACCGCGGTTACCGCCGCCAGAGTCTGGTGCACGGAAGACGGCACTTCCTTTCACGCAGTCTCCTTTTACCGGTTCGATGGGGAGAAAATCGCATCTCTGGAGGAATACTGGGGAGACGACGGTCCGGCCCCCGGATGGCGGCTGGAGAAAAAATTAGGCCGGCCGATTGATGAGAACCGGTGAGTACAGCCGGAACGGTAATACCGGAAACTGGCAGAGGAAAAATCTGATAAAAGGCGGCATGATATGAAACAGGTGGCATTTTATAAAAAGGCAGATGACGAGCTGCTTCAGTTTGCAGTAATCGCTGCGAAATATCAGGGCCGGTGGGTACTCTGCAAGCATAAAGAGCGCAGCACATGGGAGTTCCCCGGCGGACACCGGGAAGCGGGAGAGACGATAGAAGCCGCAGCGGTGCGGGAGCTGTACGAGGAAACGGGAGCCGCGGAGTACCGGATGGTTCCGGTTTCTGTATATTCTGTGACTGACCAGGCACAGTCCGGAGAGAAGCAGGCGGAATCTTTTGGGATGCTGTTTTCTGCGGAGATCAGCCGTTTTGACCAGCTTCCGCCCACGTTTGAGATGGAAAAAATTGAGTGTTTCGAGAAGCCGCCGGATAACTGGACCTATCCGGAGATTCAGCCATTGCTTTTTCAACATCTGCGTCAGGCCGCTGGGAAAACGATGATCTGTGCGGAAAAGACGGAAAGTCTTCTGTACAGAAGGGCAGGAAGCCATGACAGAGAGCTTCTGACCAGGCTGCGGCTGGAGGTGCTGCGCGCCGCCAACGGCCTTGAGGAAGACGTGGATCTGTCCCGGACAGAGCTGGAATCACGCTGCTATTACGAGACGTGTTTTCTGGAAGACAGTCACGCCGCATGGCTGGTCTTTGACGGGGAAGAGGTGGTTGGAACGGGAGCCGTCAGCTTTTACCAGGTGATGCCCACTTACCATAATCCTTCCGGGAAAAAGGCATATATTATGAACATGTACACCCATCCGGACTACAGACGGCGGGGGATCGCGTACAGGGTGCTGGAGCTGCTGACGGCGGAAGCAGAGATGAGACAGATTGATGCTGTCACGCTGGAAGCCACTGCTGCGGGACGGCCGCTTTATGAAGCCTTCGGATTCACTGCGATGCGGGATGAGATGGAGCTTCTGGGCGGAAATAAATTCAGAGACACAGGAAAGGAGAAAATAATATGGGGAAAATGGCCGTATTGATTGTTGATGTACAGAAAGCACTGGTGGAGGCACATCCATACAGGGAAGAGGAGTTTTTACAGGAACTGGAGAATCTGGCGGATAGCGCGCGGAAGGCCGGAACTGAAATTATCTATGTCAGACACGACGGCGGTGCAGGCGACAAGCTGGAGAGCGGAACGGAAGGCTGGAAGATTCATGAGGCGGTGGAACCGAAAACGGGAGAACGGATTTTTGATAAGAGCTTCAACAGTGCGTTCCTGGAGACTGATCTGGAGGAGTATTTAAAGGAAAAACAGATTACCGACCTGATTCTCATGGGTATGCAGACGGAATACTGTATCGATGCCACCTGTAAGGCCGCCTTCGAACTGGGGTACGGCGTGGTGATACCGACAGGCGCCACGACCACGTATGACAACGAGTTCATGTCCGGGGAAGCGACTGTGAGGTTTTATGAAGAGAAAATCTGGGCCGGCCGATTTGCCGATCTGATGCCTGCGGAAGCGGTGCTGGGTCTGCTGGGCTGCTGACCGCGGCAGCCGCCGGATGGACATGCCGGCATGCCCGTCCGGCTCACTGACCGCAGAAATAATAATGACAGGATGGGAAGGAAGAGATGGAAGAACAGACACTTGCAGAACTGCTGTATGATTCTGCATTTTCCGTGAAAAAACAGAGGAAGGAGCGCTCGGAGGAGCAGAAGATCTGGGCCTCCTTCTTAGAGCTGCTGAACCAGGAACTGGACGCTTCCGGATGCGGGGCAAAGGCGGAGACTTACACTGAGTCTGAGCCGTACCGGCAGGCCTGCGGATACCACCGGGACTACGGATACTTTATGGTTTCCTGCGGCGACCGGGGCTCCAGCTCCATCACGATCCTGGAGGAAGAGGCGGAGGCGGCGAAAAACCGTTTTCTGGCTTTGATAATTGAAAAAAAGGCGTATGAATGGGTAGTGAAGGTCTCAGAGCAGGAAGAGGCCATCTGGAAGTACCACTGCCGGTATGACTACCGCAGACTGTGGTTCGGAAAGGCTCTGGAGTGGCTGGCGCCGGCTGTGGACTGGGCGTTTTTTGCACAGTGCGCCGAGCGGTACATCGAACTGCTGAACCGCTGGTTTGCGCGTCCCCACTGGGAGTACGACTACCAGATCAGCCGTATCATTGAGATCAGTGAATCGAGGGAGTATTCGGATTCCAAATATCTGTACCGCATCGAACCGGCAAAAGAGCCGGACCATTCCAGAATCCGGCTGGAGCCGCAATTTATGGAAGACGGAGATAGCAGCGGCGCTTTTTCGTTTGAAATCGAAGGGGAAGCGCTGGATATGCGGCGGCTGGAAGAGGAAGTCCTTGTCCTTATGGATCGGGAAGAAGACAACATAGATGCATACTCGCTGGAAGGCAGATTTCTGTGGAATATCGGAGAAAAGCTGCCGGTTCACCGCCGCTATGATAACCTTTACGAGGATATCTGCGGCTAAGAAGGGAAACATGAAATTATGAAGATACTGGTTCTTGGCGGCACACGTTTTTTCGGAGTTAATCTGGTGAATACACTGCTTTTACAGGGGCATGAGGTTGCCGTGGCGACCCGGGGAAATGCAAAACCGCGTTTTATCGCCCCGGTGGAAGAAATCCGGGTGGACCGCATCCGGGAGGAATCCATGCGCGCTGCATTTTCCGGTAGAGAATTCGATGTGGTATATGATGATCTGGCCTACTGCTCCAATGACGTAAAAACTGCGCTTGAGACAGTCCGGTGCAGGCGATATATCATGGTTTCCTCCATCTCGGTTTATGAACTGAAGGAAAATACGAGAGAGACGGATTATGATCCGTACCGGGAAACGCTCATCTGGGGTGGGCGGAGTGCATTCGATTACGGAACGGGAAAGAGGCAGGCGGAAGCGGCTCTGGTGCAGGTATTTCCGGAACAGGAGTCCGTGATGGTGCGTTTCCCCGTGGTTCTTGGAAGGGATGATTACACGGAACGTCTCCGGTTTTACGCTGTCCACACGGCGAAGGGGATTGCCATGCAGGTGGAAAATGAAAACTGTCCCGTAAGCTTCATTTCCGCGGAGGAATGCGGCCGTTTCCTGGCGTTTCTGGCCGATTCATCCTTAGAAGGCCCTGTGAATGCGGCTGCGTCGGGGACGATCACCATCGGAGAGATCATCCGCTATACGGAAGAAAAGACGGGGAAGAAGGCAGTCCTGTCCACAGAGGGGGAAGAAGCTCCTTACAATGGATTTCCGGGATTTTCCATAAATACGGAGAAGGCGGAAGGCGCAGGGTATCATTTTTCCGGCCTTGACACCTGGATTTATCGGCTTCTGGACTTCTATGGGGAGATGGAAGGGTAATCCGGCGTTGACTTTTCTTCCTTAGAATCCTATAATTAGTAACGTACAAACCCGACTTGCTTCGATATGATGCGCCAAAGTCGGGTCATTTCATTTCGAAACGGCAGCGATTCGGATGTGCAGACTGCCGCACGGCTGAATCAATACAAGCGTGGTAACGGTTCAGACATTCGCCGTCTGAACTGTTGCCAAAATTAAGAAGACAGGAAGTTGACGCAATGACAAAACGATTTGCCCAGATCATCATCGATATTTCTCATGAGAAAGTGGACCGCACCTTTGATTACAGAATCCCGCCTCAGCTTGAGGACCGGATTTCCGTAGGCGTTTTGGTGAAGATTCCGTTTGGAAAGGGAAATTCTCTGAGGAAGGGCTATGTGGTCGGCATCACGGACCACGCGGATTATGATGCGGATAAGATAAAAGAGATCGCCGGTATCGTGGAAGGCAGTGTTTCCGCGGAGTCGCAGCTGATTATGCTGGCGTGGTGGCTGAAGGAGCAGTACGGTTCCACCATGAACCAGGCATTAAAGACGGTGCTCCCGGTGAAACAGAAGGTGAAGCCGAAGGAGAAGAAGGTCCTGCGCCTCCTGATCCCGGAAGAACAGCTGGAGGCGGTGACGGCGGAGGCGGAAAAAAAGAGCTATAAGGCGAGAGTGCGGCTCTTCAAGGCATTGAAGGAGAACCCTTTGATCCCGTATGAGGTGGCGTCAGGCCAGATGAACTTATCGGCGGCAACCTTAAAGCCGTTGATTGAAAAAGGCTATGTGGCATTGGAATCGGAGGAAATCTTCCGGAATCCCGTAAAGGACGCGGGCAGCAGAGTGAAGGCTGTGGACTTAAACGGGGAGCAGCAGGCGGTTGTAGATGCATTCTGCGAGGATTATGAAGCGGGAAAACGGGAGACATATCTGATCCACGGCATTACTGGAAGCGGCAAGACCGAGGTCTATATGGAGATGATTTCCAGAGTCATAAGTGAGGGAAAGCAGGTTATCGTCCTTATTCCCGAGATCGCGCTTACCTACCAGACGGTCATGCGATTCTACGGCCGGTTCGGAAACCGGGTTTCCATTATCAATTCCAGATTGTCGGCGGGGGAACGGTACGATCAGTTTGAGCGGGCCAGAGGCGGCGATATCGATATTATGATTGGTCCGCGCTCCGCGCTGTTTACCCCGTTTTCCAGGCTGGGACTGATTATCATAGATGAAGAGCATGAAGGCGCCTATAAGAGCGAGGTAGTACCCCGGTACCATGCGAGGGAGGTGGCGGTAAAACGGGCGCAGATGCAGAACGCTTCCGTGGTTCTGGGATCGGCGACGCCCTCTCTGGAGGCGTACACGAAGGCGCTTCGCGGTGAATACCGGCTGTTCAGCCTGCATACCAGAGCCAAGGCGGACAGCCGGCTGGCCGATGTGGCTGTCGTGGATCTGCGGGAAGAGTTAAAGGCTGGGAATAAGTCCATTTTCAGCAGACGGCTTCAGCAGATGATCGGTGACCGTCTGGAGAAAAAGGAACAGATCATGATGTTCATCAACAGGAGGGGCTATGCCAACTTTGTGTCCTGCCGTTCCTGCGGAGAGGCCATCAAGTGTCCCCACTGTGATGTGACGCTGACGCTTCATAAGGACAACCGTCTGGTGTGCCATTACTGCGGCTATTCGATTCCCATGCCGGATAAATGTCCCAGCTGCGGTTCTCCATACATCGCCAATTTCGGAGTAGGAACCCAGAAAATTGAGATGATGACAAAGAAGATGTTTCCGCAGGCCAGGGTCTTGCGCATGGATCTCGATACGACTTCAAAAAAGGGCGGCCATGAGGAGATCCTGTCGGCCTTTGCGGAGGGGGACGCCGATATTCTGATCGGAACCCAGATGATCGTAAAGGGCCACGACTTTCCCGATGTCACCCTGGTGGGAGTGCTGGCGGCTGATTTATCGCTGTACACACCGGATTACCGGGCTGCCGAGCGGACCTTTCAGCTGCTCACCCAGGCCGCAGGCCGTGCAGGGCGTGACGCGAGGCATGGTGATGTCATAATTCAGACATACAATCCGGAGCACTACAGCATTGTCACGGCCGCAGAGCAGGATTATGAAACCTTCTACCATCAGGAGATGGCCTATCGCCGTCTGATGAAGTATCCGCCGGTCAATGTGCTGTTCACCGTACAGATGGCATCGAAATCAGAGGCAGCGTTGGTGGAGGCAGCGGACCGCCTCGCAGCCCATATAACGCCCCAGGCAGACGAGGAAAAAGTCCAGATGATAGGGCCAGTAGACGCCTCCGTTTACAAAATTAATGATATATATAGAAAAATTTTATATTTGAAACAGGAAAATTATGATATACTAATTAAAATCAGGGATAATATCGACTGCTTCCAACAGGAGAAGTCAGAGATATTTAAAGGGGTTGTGGTACAGTATGATTTTTCATGAGCAGTGCAAAAAGTGGCATTAAGATATTTTCGTTGTGCTCGCACATAAGAAAATATCTTAGTGACACTTTTTATAGGGCGAAGCCCGTCACCGAACGGGAGCGTAGCGGACGTGAGGTGGTGCACTGCGGACTCCCGGGACGCACAATCAAACTTTAAAAAATGAGAGGATAAACAACAATGGCAATCAGAAAAATAAGAACAATCGGAGACGATATTTTAAGAAAACACTGCAAGCCGGTAAAAGAATTAACGCCGCGCCTCCAGGATTTAATTGAAGATATGTTCGAAACCATGTACGAAGCCTGTGGCGTAGGCCTTGCAGCCCCCCAGGTAGGCGTGCTGAAGCAGATCGTGGTGATCGACGTAGAGGACGGGAACCAGTACGTACTCATCAATCCGGTCATCATCGAGACGAGCGGAAGCCAGACAGGCAGCGAGGGCTGCTTAAGCGTACCGGGAAAATCCGGTGTCGTTACCCGTCCTGACCACGTTAAGGTAAAGGCGTTTGACTGCGAGATGAAGGAATTCGAACTGGTTGGAGAAGGTCTCCTGGCGCGTGCCATCTGTCACGAATGCGACCATTTAAGCGGCGATCTCTTCGTCGACAAGGTGGAAGGCGAGCTGACCGATGTGGACCAGGAAGAGGATGAGACAGAGGAAGGTGAAGAGTAAAATGCGGATCGTATTTATGGGAACGCCCGATTTTTCCGTACCGGCCTTAACGGCGCTGGTGGAAGCGGGCCATGATGTGATTGCGGTGGTGACCCAGCCGGATAAGCCAAAAGGACGTGGGAAATTAGTCCAGATGACTCCCGTTAAAGAAAAGGCTTTAGAGTATGGGATTCCCGTTTACCAGCCGGTGAAGGCGAGGGATCCGGAATTCGTCAGTCTGTTAAAGGAGATGAAGCCTGACGCCATGGTTGTGGCGGCCTTCGGCCAGCTTCTTCCAAAGACCATCCTCGATATTCCCAAATATGGCTGTGTGAACATCCACGCCTCCCTGCTTCCCAAGTACCGCGGCGCCGCTCCGATTCAGTTCGCGGTGATCAACGGGGAATCCGTCAGCGGAATCACCACCATGATGATGGCGCCGACACTGGATACGGGAGATATCCTGGATCAGGAGTCCGTTGCTCTCGATGAGAAAGAGACGGGCGGAAGTCTCCACGATAAGCTGAGCGCGATCGGAGGACGTCTGATTATAAAAACGCTGAAGAAGCTGGAAGACGGAACCGCCGTGCGGACTGTGCAGGACGAAGAAAAGATGACTTACTTTGGAATGCTTAAGAAATCCATGGGAGATATCGACTGGAATCAGGACGCGGCTTCTATCGAGCGTCTGATCCGTGGATTAAACCCGTGGCCCAGTGCTTACACGAGCTGGGAAGGAAAGACGATCAAGCTCTGGGAGGCCGATGCACTGGAAGAAGAGTACGAGGGAGCCTGCGGTCAGGTTGTGAAAACAGGAAAAGACTGTCTGTATGTAAAAACAGGAAAAGGAACACTTGCGGTGAAGGAACTGCAGCTTCAGGGAAAGAAGCGTATGGATACCGGCGCGTTTCTGCGCGGATACCAGATTGCAGAAGGAACCGTTTTCGAAAGGAGCGTCTGATTCATGTATTATGGCGGCTTAATGGGATACTATTTTGATCCCACATGGATTCTTGTAATTATAGGTGCGGTGCTGTCTATGGCAGCATCCGCAAAGGTGAACAGCACATTCAACAAATATTCAAAGGTCAGGAGCATGACGGGAATGACAGGGGAGGACGCGGCAAAGCGCCTCTTAAACTCCCAGGGTATCTACGATGTGACCGTCCGTCCCGTAAAGGGACAGTTGACAGACCACTACGATCCGAGGACGAAGACCGTTAATTTATCGGAGTCGGTATTCCATTCCACCTCTGTGGCGGCAATCGGCGTGGCGGCTCACGAGTGCGGCCATGCCATGCAGGACAACGTGGGATACGTTCCCCTTAAGCTGCGCGGAGCGATCGTTCCGGTGGCCAATATCGGCTCCCAGGCGGCATTTCCGCTTATTATTATCGGTGTGCTGATCGGCGGTATGGGATCGCCTCTCGTGAATATCGGCCTGATTCTCTTTTCGCTGGCCGTTATTTTCCAGCTCATCACCCTTCCTGTGGAGCTCAATGCCTCCAGGAGAGCGATCACGCTGCTCGACCAGGTCGGTATACTTGGCGGCCAGGAAGTAAATCAGACGAGAAGGGTGCTGGGCGCCGCGGCGCTCACGTACGTGGCCGCGCTGGCTGCTTCCGTGCTCCAGCTGCTCCGTCTCGTGATTCTATTTGGAGGACGCAGAGACAATGACTAACGGAAACAGCAGCCGGGAAATCATCCTGGATATACTGCTCGAGATCCTGGAAAAGGGCGGTTACAGCCATATCGTGCTGGGCCAGGCGCTGAGCAAATACCAGTATCTTGACAAACAGGAGCGGGCCTTTATCTCCCGCACCGTGGAAGGTACTGTGGAATACACCCTTCAGCTGGATTACGTCATTAATTCTTACTCCAGCGTAAAAGTAAAAAAGATGAAACCGGACATCCGCACTCTGCTGCGGATGTCCGTTTATCAGATTCTCTATATGG
>NZ_JBKVCZ010000050.1:0-44223 GCF_046966825.1 Hungatella sp.
GAAAAATCCTGCGCGTTAAGAATTGCTAATCCCCTGCAAAGTCACTGGAAACCACGCATAAGCCAGCCGGAGCAGACCGGGAAGCGGAGACCGACAGGGCTGTGAACTGTAACAAGGAATACGGAAAGGCAGAAACACAGGCAAGGCCATATTGACAAACACAGGTCTTTCCACTTACAATAAAGGAACCAACAGGGAAGAGAGTGGGGCTATGGGCGTAGATAAACGATATGAATTATTTTGTGAACTGTTAAAGACAGTGGATGAAGGCGTCGACGCGATTGATGAATACGATTCTCTGCTCCATGATTATCACGGAACCGTCCTCTACCAGGCAGAGTCTCAGATTATCAAGGCTGTCGGGGATCAGCCGGGAATTACGGCCTCGGAACTGTCCAGGGAGTTTCATAAGACCAACAGCGCCTGCTCCCAGCTGATCCGCAAGCTTAAGAAAAAGGAATGGATCAGGCAGGAGCGGAACGAAAAGAATAACCGGGAGTATAACCTTTATCTGACAGATGAGGGGAAGGTTATCTATAAAAAGCACGAAGATTTTGAAAATGCCTGCTATGAAAGGACGTATCATATGCTGGATGAGATCTCTGAAGAAGAGATGAGGACGTATATCAGAATCCAGAATCAACTGAACCGGGCATTTAAGCTGGACGTGGAGGAAAGCCGGCAGCTGTCGGGAAACGGCAGGGCCGATTAGACAGCCAGTACAGTATTGCGTGACGATGTAGTACTGAGGGCCGCTGCGAAAGAATATTTACTTTCGCAGCGGCCCTTTTGACTCTGTTACGTATGGATTAAGTGCGATGCTTTATCATAGTCCTTTTTTAGAACATAGATTCTGTATTCGGTGCTGGCAGTGATATTCTCGCCAAACTGCTGTATGGCGGGCCCGCGCGCTCCCATATTGCGCATGACTGTTCCCTTGGTATCGATGATATAATCAATTCCTTCTGCGGTTAAGATATCGCGGATCCGTGCCTGCTCGTTTGTGGAATAGGTAATAGCCAGTTCTTTTCGGTTAAATATGGTAATCATATCGGTATGTCCTCCATTCTCTGGTGACGGTTAGAAGGCTTCAAATGAATGGTTCATGCTCTGAATTACATGTATCATACCATGCCTTACCAGCAGATTCAAGCACTGAAAGATTTAGATTCAAACACAGATAGATTCCTGTTGACAAACAGCGGGAGATGTATTAATCTGATGATAGAATAAACGGTTAAGCAGATTAAATATTAATTGGCTTATACGAAGATGAATTAAAAAGGAATCGGAGTAATAAGTGAGTAAATAACAACAGATGACAGGAGGCTGCAATATGAAGTATGATTTTGACACACTGGTAGAAAGAAGAGGCACACACTGCTGCAAGTTCGATACCATACCGGAGGAAGCCGGGAAAAACGCCATTCCGGTATCCATCGCGGATATGGACCTGCCTTGTGCAGAACCCATTATCCGTGCTCTTCATGAGCGGATAGACCAGAGGATTTTCGGTTACACGGTTTATGAAAATGAAGACTGCAAAGAGGCTGTTACCGGCTGGTACCGGAAACGGTTCGGATGGGAGATTGACAAAAATGATATATTCTTCAGTCCGGGTGTCGTTCCTGCGCTGGCATTTTTGATTCAGTTCCTGACAAAAGAAGGGGATGGAGTCATTATTCAGAGGCCGGTTTACCACCCATTTACGGGAAAAGTGGAAGCCAACGGCAGGAAAGTGGTCAATAGTCCTCTGGTTAGAAATGGCAGCACCTATGAGATGGATTTCGATGATCTGGATAGAAAATTCTCCGATGAGAATACGAAGGGAATGATTCTGTGCAGTCCTCATAACCCGGTTGGACGTGTGTGGAGAGAGGATGAATTAAGGAAGATTGTCGATATTGCAAAGAAGTATGATAAATGGATTATTTCCGATGAAATTCACGCGGACTTAACGAGAATCGGAGTCACCCATACGCCGTTATTAAAGCTTGCGCCGGACTACAGTGACAGAATCATCGTCTGCACCGCCCCCAGCAAAACCTTTAATCTGGCCGGAATGCAGTTTTCCAACATTATTATTCCTAATAAGGAGTATCAGAAGCAGTGGACCGATGTGGTCTCTAACCGTTTATCCGTTGGTATGTGCAGTCCTTTCGGTCTGACTGCCATCATCGCGGCTTACACGGAAGGGGAGGAGTGGCTGGATCAGGCCAGAGCCTATATCGATGGAAATATCCGTTACATAGAATCGTTTGTAAAGGAGAATCTGCCCAAGGCAGCGGTAATGGACTGCCAGGGAACTTACCTGGTATGGCTCGATTTAAATGAATACTGCTCCGATCATGAGAAACTGGAGGAGCTGATGGTCAGGAAAGCCGGAATTGTATTCGACGAAGGCTACATTTTCGGACCTGAAGGCAATGGATTCGAGCGGATCAACGCAGCAACCCAGAGAAGTACAGTGGAAGCGTGCATGAATAGAATGAAAGCAGCACTCGATACGCTATAAGGCAGAGATACATGAATACTGCACAGATGTATAAATAAACAGCTATGCCTGGCGTACTGATAACGCCGGGCATAACTCAATTTTTCTGGAAATCCTAATTTCTGAGCAATTCTGCCAGCTGATCTACCGAAGGAATATCTCCTGCATTTTTTCCATAGTGCGCATAGAGAACCTGCATCTCTGAATCAATGATAAATGCCGCGGGCAGCTGCAGCTCGTCACCTTCGTATAATCCATGTTTCAGTCCCAGTTTTTCCGCACTGGCCAGTTTATACAACGCCTGTTTGCCGGCCAGTCCCAGCTTTGATTTCGCAGGCTGGATATCGAAGCGCCTGTACAGCGCCATTTGCGGATCGCAGATAATTTCAAATGGCAGGGCATTGGGCCCGCCGGAAGAGGCTGCGATATTTTCCGGGTCGGACTGAAGAATAACCTTGACCTGCCCGCCTGCAAAGCGTATCTTATCGTAACCTTCTTTGAGCAGGTGGATGTCCAGTTGACACAGGGTACATCCCCAGTATCTCAGGAAGAGGAGGACGGTCCGCGTCCCCTTTGTCTCCTGCTTCAGAGAGACATTAGTCCGGAAAGGCGTGTCATAGAAATTACAGCAGGCGCATAAAAGCGTACTCCGCGCTGTGTTGACAGTTCCCGCCGGATGTTGTAATATAGATTTAATATTGAGAGGGGGAAAACCCATGTATGACAGGATTAAGGCCGTACGTGAAGCGTACAGACTGACGCAGCGGGAGTTTGGGGAAAGGCTGGGAGTCAGCCGTGACGTCATCAGCAATTTAGAATACGAGCGTGTTCAGCCTAAAGATGTGTTTATCCGTCACATTTGTGAGATGTACAATGTCAATGAGCAGTGGCTGAAGACCGGTAATGGTGAGATGTTTCTCAGTGACCCGGAAGAAAAAAGCAGGTTGGATGAAGCGCTGACGATTTTTGGTTCCCTGCAGCCGGAATTTCAGGACTGTGCCCTGGAGCAGATCAGAAAACTGGCTGTGCTTCAGAAGAGGATGGAGAATCGCGGTGAATAAGAGAGGTATCATACCGGGCCGCCGCAGTGACACCGGTTTCCATGCCATGGCAGAAACATAAACGCGTTCTGAGCCCCATTTCTATAACTTCCATTTATAGTACTAATTCCAATCTCATATAGTATTTTGCAGAAAAATCCCGTAATATAGTTGAAAAATCCCTCTAAATGTTCTATGATGAAGAGAAATACATCAGCATGGTACAGTGACAGAACAGAATTATGAAGAGGGAGATAGAAGAATGAATTATAATATAGCAGTAATTCCCGGGGACGGTATTGGACCGGAAATCATCAGAGAAGCTAAAAAAGTCTTAGACAGGGTCGGAAATGTGTACGGCCATGCGTTTTCCTATACCGAGGTTCTGATGGGCGGCGTATCCATCGACGCATACGGTGTCCCTCTTACGGACGAAGCATTGGAGACAGCAAAAAAAAGTGATTCCGTTCTTCTCGGAGCAGTCGGAGGAGACGTGGGAAATTCGAGATGGTACGACGTGGCACCGAACTTGAGACCTGAGGCGGGCCTGCTGGCAATCCGCAAGGGTCTTAATTTATTCGCCAACATCCGACCGGCCTATCTCTACGAGGAGCTGGCTGAGGCGTGCCCCCTAAAGAAAGAAATTATCGGTGACGGTTTCGACATGGTTATTATGAGAGAACTGACCGGCGGCCTGTATTTCGGAGAGCGCAGTACGAAGGAAGTGGACGGCGTCATGACCGCCGTGGACACCCTTACATATAACGAGAATGAGATCAGAAGAATAGCCATTAAGGCATTTGATATTGCCATGAAGCGCAGGAAGAAAGTGATCAGCGTGGATAAGGCCAATGTGCTGGATTCCTCACGGCTGTGGAGAAAGGTCGTGGAAGAGGTTGCCAAAGATTATCCCGAGGTAACGCTGAGCCATATGCTGGTCGATAACTGTGCGATGCAGCTGGTAATGAATCCGGGCCAGTTTGACGTAGTCTTAACCGAGAACATGTTTGGAGATATCTTGTCCGATGAGGCGAGTATGATTACCGGTTCCATCGGAATGCTGTCATCTGCCAGCATGAATGAAGGCAAATTCGGCATGTATGAGCCAAGCCACGGTTCCGCACCGGATATTGCGGGAAGAAATTGCCAATCCGATCGCCACGATTCTGTCAGCGGCCATGATGCTTCGTTTTTCCTTCGATCTTGACCGGGAGGCGGATGCAGTGGAAGCGGCTGTTCAGAAGGTATTGTCCGAGGGCTTCAGAACGGGCGATATCATGTCGGAGGGCTGCAGTAAGGTTTCCACCAGCGAGATGGGAGATTTAATTGCAGAGCGGATTTAAGAACGTACAAAGAAAAGGAGTGACAGATTATGAAGAGTGATTCAGTAAAAAAAGGCATGCAGCAGGCGCCGCACCGTTCCCTGTTCCATGCCCTCGGAATGACGGAAGAAGAGATGGAGCGTCCGCTCGTCGGTATCGTCAGTTCCTATAATGAGATCGTACCGGGCCACATGAATCTGGATAAGATCGTGCAGGCAGTTAAGATGGGAGTCGCCATGGCAGGCGGAACTCCGGTTATGGTTCCGGCTATTGCCGTCTGTGACGGAATCGCCATGGGCCATATCGGCATGAAGTATTCCCTGGTTACGAGAGATTTGATCGCAGATTCCACAGAATGTCTGGCGAAGGCACATGCATTTGACGCTCTCGTCATGGTTCCCAACTGTGACAAGAATGTACCCGGACTTTTAATGGCAGCAGCACGCATTAATGTACCCACAGTGTTCGTCAGTGGCGGACCAATGTTGGCGGGCCATGTGCAGGGCCACAAGACCAGCCTTTCCAGCATGTTCGAGGCGGTAGGCGCCTATACGGCCGGCACCATGACGGAAGAAGAAGTCAGGGAGTATGAGTGTAAAGCTTGTCCGACCTGCGGCTCCTGTTCCGGTATGTATACGGCCAACAGTATGAACTGCTTAACCGAGGTCCTGGGCATGGGCTTACAGGGCAACGGGACGATTCCGGCGGTTTACTCCGACCGACTGAAGCTGGCAAAACACGCGGGCATGCAGGTCATGGAGATGTACCGCAGAAATATAAAACCGAGCGATATTATGACAGAGGCGGCCTTCCGGAACGCGCTCACCATGGATATGGCGCTTGGCTGCAGCACCAACAGCATGCTTCATCTGCCGGCGATCGCACACGAGGCCGGAGTGGAGTTAAACGTAGATATTGCCAATGAACTGAGCGCAAAGACTCCGAACCTGTGCCACTTAGCACCGGCGGGGCCTACTTACATAGAAGATTTGAATGAGGCAGGCGGTATTTACGCCGTTATGAAGGAGATCAGCAAGCTGGGACTCTTAAACCTGGACTGCATGACCGTAACCGGCAGGACAGTCGGCGAGAACATTAAAAACAGTGTCAACTTAAATCCGGAGGTGATCCGTCCGGTAGAAAATCCATACAGCAAGACCGGCGGTATCGCCATCTTAAAGGGCAATTTAGCCCCTGATTCCGCAGTGGTGAAGCGATCCGCAGTGGCTCCTGAGATGTTAAAGCACGAAGGGCCGGCGAGAGTCTTCGACTGTGAAGAAGACGCGGTGGCGGCGATCAAAGGCGGAAAGATCGTGGCGGGCGACGTGGTCGTGATCCGTTACGAGGGACCGAAAGGCGGTCCTGGCATGAGAGAGATGCTTAACCCGACCTCAGTCATCGCAGGTATGGGACTTGGCTCGGAAGTGGCTCTGATCACAGACGGCCGTTTCTCCGGCGCGTCGAGAGGTGCATCCATCGGCCATGTGTGTCCGGAAGCTGCGACAGGCGGTCCGATCGCACTTGTCGAGGAAGGGGATATAATTCTCATTGATATCAACAACAACCGTCTCGACGTGAAGGTCTCCGATGAGGAGATGGCGGCGAGAAAGGCGAAATGGCGGCCAAGAGTTCCGGAAGTAACGACAGGATACTTAGCGCGTTATGCGGCTATGGCAGCACCGGCAAGCAAGGGGGCTATCCTGGAGGTACCGGGGAAATAAGGGCATTCTCAAAGTTTTCGAGAGCGCTCAATAAGAGAAAGGGAGCAAGGCGTATGAATAAATTGACAGGAGCAGAGATCGTAATTGAGTGCCTGAAAGAACAGGGTGTAGACACGGTATTCGGATATCCGGGAGGAACGATTCTCAACATTTACGATGCACTTTATAAACACCAGGATGAAATTACCCATATCCTGACCTCTCACGAGCAGGGCGCGGCTCACGCAGCTGACGGCTATGCGAGAGCTACCGGCAAAGTGGGCGTCTGCATGGCAACATCAGGACCTGGCGCTACCAACCTGGTAACGGGAATTGCGACCGCGTGTATGGATTCCATCCCGGTTGTGGCGATCACCTGCAACGTGGCTGTCAGCCTTCTCGGCCGTGACAGTTTCCAGGAAATCGATATTGCGGGCATTACCATGCCGATTACGAAATATAATTTCATTGTCAAGGATATAACGAAACTGGCGGACACCATAAGGCGTGCCTTCACGATAGCGCAGACCGGAAGACCTGGCCCTGTGTTAATCGATATCACCAAGGACGTTACCGCCAATTCCTGTGATTACGAATACAAGGCTCCGGAGCCGATCGAGCGCCAGAATTCGACAATCACTGAGGAAGACATGGAAAAGGCGCTGTACTTAATCCGCAATGCGAAAAAGCCGTTTATTTTTGCCGGCGGCGGCGCGGTGATTGCGGACGCGGCGGATGAGCTTAAGTCCTTCGCCCATAAGATTCAGGCCCCGGTGGCAGATAGCCTCATGGGAAAAGGCGCGTTTGACGGAACCGATGAGCTCTATACCGGTATGGTAGGGATGCATGGGACAAAGACCTCCAATTTCGGAATCACGGAATGCGACTTGCTGATCGTAGTGGGGGCGCGTTTCAGCGACCGTGTGACGGGCAATGCGGCCAAATTTGCGCCGAATGCGAAGATTCTCCAGTTTGACGTGGACCCGGCTGAGATCGACAAGAACGTGAAGACGTATGCCAGCGTGATCGGAGATGTCAAAACGATTCTGAAGAAGTTAAACGCACGGCTCGATCCAGTCAACCATGACGAGTGGCTGGCTCATATCGACCGTATGAAGGATATGTATCCGCTCCGCTACGACAAGAACCTCTTAACCGGTCCTTATGTGGTGGAACAGATCTACGAACTGACCCAGGGCGACGCGGTTATCACGACCGAGGTAGGCCAGCACCAGATGTGGGCCGCCCAGTTCTACAAATACAAACATCCCAGAACCTTTGTAACATCAGGGGGCCTTGGAACCATGGGCTACGGCCTGGGTGCCGCGCTGGGCGCGAAGATGGGATGCAAAGACAAGGTTGTTATCAACATCGCCGGCGACGGCTGCTTCCGTATGAATATGAACGAGATCGCAACCGCGACACGCTATAATATCCCGGTTATTCAGGTGGTATTAAACAATCATGTGCTTGGAATGGTACGTCAGTGGCAGACCCTGTTCTATGGAAAGAGATATTCCCATACAGTATTAAATGATGCGGTTGATTTTGTTAAGGTAGCAGAAGGAATGGGGGCGAAGGCCTACCGGGTAACCAGCAAGGAGGAGTTCATGCCGGTTCTTAAGGAAGCCATCGGGCTTAACATTCCTGTTGTTATAGATTGTCAGATCCATTGTGATGATAAGGTATTCCCGATGGTTTCTCCGGGAGCGCCGATTCAGGATGCGTTCGACGAAAATGATCTGAAGATTTAGAACCCTATCAAAGAGGAGGAAAGAGATATGAGCAGAGTGTACAATTTTTCCGCAGGACCGGCTGTACTGCCGGAAGAAGTCTTAAAGGAAGCGGCCGACGAGATGATGGATTACAGGGGATGCGGCATGTCAGTTATGGAGATGAGCCACCGTTCCAAGATGTTCGAAACCATTATCAATGAGGCGGAAGCCGATTTAAGGGATTTAATGGGCATTCCGGACAACTACAGGGTGCTGTTCTTACAGGGCGGCGCTTCCCAGCAGTTTGCCATGGTTCCGATGAACTTAATGAAGAACCGTGTCGGCGATTACATCATCACAGGACAGTGGGCGAAGAAGGCATATCAGGAGGCACAGCTTTATGGAAAGGCGAACGCCGTTGCATCAAGTGCCGACAAGACCTTCAGTTATATCCCGGATGTTTCCGATCTGCCGATATCAGAGGATGCGGATTACGTTTATATCTGTGAAAACAACACGATCTATGGTACAAAGTACAAAACGCTGCCGAATACAAAAGGAAAAACACTGGTAGCTGATATCTCCTCCTGTTTCTTATCAGAACCTGTTGACGTGGAAAAATACGGTCTGCTCTTCGGCGGTGCCCAGAAGAACGTAGGCCCGGCTGGTGTGGTGATTGCCATTATCCGTGAGGATTTGATCACGGAAGACGTCCTTCCCGGAACACCAACCATGCTGCGCTACAAGACCCATGCGGACGCGGCGTCCTTATACAATACTCCGCCGGCATACGGCATCTACATCTGCGGCAAGGTCTTCAAATGGTTAAAGAACCGCGGCGGCCTGGCAGCGATGAAGGAGTACAATGAGAAGAAGGCGAATCTTCTGTATGATTTCCTGGATAACAGCAAGATGTTTAAGGGCACGGTAGAGAAGAAAGACCGCTCCTTAATGAACGTGCCGTTTGTAACCGGAGACGCCGATTTAGACGCTCTGTTTGTAAAGGAAGCAAAGGCGGCGGGCCTCGAGAATTTAAAGGGCCACAGATCCGTAGGCGGCATGCGTGCAAGCATCTACAATGCAATGCCGATGGAAGGCGTGGAAACGCTGGTTGCCTTTATGAAGGATTTTGAAGCCAGAAATGGTAAATAGGAAAGGGAGAGACGCGGATATGAAGAAGATATATTGCCTGAATGCCATTTCCAGCAAAGGAACGGCTTTGTTAAATGAAGAGTATGAGTTAACCGAGAATATGAAAGAGGCCTCCGGCGTGCTGGTAAGAAGCGCTTCCATGCATGAGATGGAGCTTCCTGATGATCTGCTTGCCGTAGCCCGCGCAGGCGCCGGAGTCAATAATATTCCGCTGGATGCGTGTGCGGACAAAGGAATCGTGGTATTTAATACTCCGGGAGCCAATGCCAACGGCGTAAAGGAACTGGTAATTGCCGGACTGATGCTGGCCTCCCGTGACGTGGCAGGCGGGATCAACTGGGTAAAGGATAATAAAGAAGACGAAAATATCGCCAAATCCGTGGAAAAGGCCAAGAAGGCATTTGCCGGATGCGAGATCAAGGGAAAGAAACTGGGTGTCATCGGACTGGGCGCGATCGGCGCGGAGGTGGCCAACGCGGCTGCGTCCCTCGGCATGGAGGTCTACGGATACGATCCGTTTATCTCGGTCAATGCGGCTTGGATGCTTTCCAGAAATGTCAGGCATATCACCTCCGTGGAGACAATTTACCGCGAATGCGATTATATCACCATCCATGTGCCGCTGTTAGACAGCACCAGAGGAATGATTAAGAGTGAATCCATAGCTCAGATGAAGAACGGCGTGGTGATCTTAAACTTCTCCCGCGATGTGCTGGTGAATGAGGATGACATGGCGGAAGCGTTAAAGGCCAGGAAGGTAAAATGCTACGTGACGGATTTCCCGAACACAAAGTCTGTCAATATGGAAGGCGCCATCGTAATTCCGCATCTTGGAGCGTCCACAGAGGAGTCCGAGGACAACTGTGCAAGAATGGCAGTTGAGGAGATCATGGATTACATAGACAACGGCAATATCCGCAACTCCGTTAATTTCCCGGCGTGTGACATGGGCGTATGCCAGATGGCTAGCCGTGTTGCGGTTATGCATTTGAATATCCCGAACATGATCGGCCAGATAACCGGAACTCTCGCGGCCGGAAATGTCAACATTTCCGATATGACCAACAAGAGCCGTGATAAATACGCGTACACCTTACTGGATCTGGAGTCCACACCGGATGCAATGATGATTCAGAAACTTAATGCAATTAAGGGCGTTTTGCGGGTGCGTGTAATTAAGTAATGAAACAATTAAATGCAGCAGTTCAGACGGGGCATGGAAGGATCCATGGCCCGTTTGGACGCTGGAGTACTTCCGAAAACGCACTCGTACCTGGCTTTGCGGCGGAATTTCCGGGAGTACTCATAGAAGAAAAGGAGAAAAAATGGCTGTAGTAAAACCATTTCCGTGTGTGAGACCGGATAAAAAGTATGCTGCCCGTGTGGCCGCACTCCCTTATGACGTGTATAACCGGAAGGAGGCGAAGGAAGTAACCGCCGCCAATCCGAAATCATTTTTAAATATTGACAGGCCGGAATCCCAGTTCCCGGACGACATGGACATGTATGACGACCGCGTCTACGATAAGGCAAAGGAGATGCTTGAGAGCTGGATCGCAGACGGGACTTTCGTGCAGGATCCCCTGGCGGCCTATTATATCTACGAGCTTACCATGGATGGAAGAAAGCAGACGGGAATCGTGGCGTGTTCCTCCATCGATGATTACGTGAATGGAGTGGTAAAAAAACACGAGAATACCCGTGAAGAGAAGGAACTGGACCGAATCCGGCACGTGGATACTACCGACGCGCAGACCGGCCCGATCTTCCTGGCGTACCGTTCCAATACGATGATCAATAAAGTCGTGAATTTAAAGACAGGCACAGAGCCTCTGTATGACTTTACCGCAGAGGACGGAATCCGTCACCGTGTGTGGGAGATCGACAATGCGGATTCCATCCAGACGGTGGAAGAGGCGTTTGCGGAAATTCCGGCCACGTATATCGCGGATGGCCATCACCGCGCGGCTTCCGCGGTTAAGGTTGGTTTGAAGCGGCGAGAAGAGAATCCGGACTATACGGGGAAAGAGCCGTTTAACTATTTCCTGTCAGTCTTATTCCCTGATGACCAGCTGATGATCATGCCCTACAACCGCGTGGTGAAGGATTTAAACGGCATGACGGAGGAAGAATTCTTAACCCGTGTGGAAGAAGCCGGCTTTTTAGTGGACTCTATGGGGACAGAAGGCTTTGCGCCTGTGGAAAAAGGAACCTTTGGAATGCATTTATGTGGAAAATGGTACCGTCTCACAGCGGCGGAGCGCTTGCTTGACAGCGACCCGGTGAAGGGGCTGGACGTTTCCGTTCTCCAGGATCATCTGCTGGGCCCGGTTCTTGGAATCGGTGATCCGAGAGTCGATCAGAGAATTGATTTTATCGGCGGAATCCGGGGGCTTTCGGAGCTGGAAAAACGGTGCAGAGAGGATATGACAGTGGCATTTTCCATGTATCCGACCTCGATCGAAGAGCTGTTCCATGTGGCCGATGCGGGCCTGTTGATGCGCCAAAGTCCACGTGGTTTGAACCGAAGCTGCGGAGCGGGTTGTTTATACATCTGCTGCGCAGGAGGTAGAGTAAGCAGAAAGAGCAGAAAGTGTGAAAACTTTCCTGCTCTTTTTTGATTAATTGCTAATCCCCTGCAAAGTCACTGGAAACAGCACTTGAGCCAGCCGGGACAGACCGGGAAGCAGAGGCCGGCTGGGCTGTGAACTGTAACAATGTTTACGCCTACACAAAAAATAAAACATTTTGATGATTGAAAAATACAACTGAATATGGTAAAATGGAAACATCGATCAATATCAAAAATACTGTAAATATACTTTCAATAAACTGATCAGAGATACATGAAGTCAAGCCGCGGGAGGGAAAGCTATGAATAATTTTGAATACTGTGTCCCCACAAAAGTGATTTTCGGCAGGGACACGCAGAAGCGTGCAGGAGAAATCATCAGAGAGTACGGTTTCCGAAAGGTTATGATCCACTATGGCGGCGGCAGCGTGAAGAGAAGCGGTCTTTTGGACCAGGTGACGGCATCTTTGGAAGAAGCAGGAATTGAATTCATACTCTTTGGCGGAGTGCAGCCGAATCCGACGCTGTCTAAGGCGCTGGAAGGCATGGAGATCTGCCGCCGTGAGAACGTGGACTTTATTCTGGCGGTAGGAGGCGGCAGTGTGATCGACTCCGCAAAGTGTATTGCGGATGGGACACCGAATCCGGAGATTGACCCATGGAAATACTTCATGAAGGAAGCCGTTCCTCCGAAGGCACTTCCGCATGGCAATATTCTGACGCTGTCCGCCTCGGGAAGCGAGACGAGCCAGTCCTGCGTGATCACCAATGAAGAGAATGGATTGAAACGAGGCTTTAACTGTCCGACCCATCGGCCGCTTTTTGCTGTCTGCAATCCGGAGCTGACCTTTACGGTGAACAGATTCCAGACCGGATGCGGGACTGTGGATATTCTGATGCATACGCTGGAACGGTATTTAGGCGGCACTACAAAGGACACGGCGCTGACAGACCGTATCGCAGAGGGGCTTATGAAGGCTGTCATAGAGGCAGGAGCTGCGGCGGACTTAAACCCTGAAGATTATGAGGCGAGAGCGACCCTGATGTGGGCGGGAAGCCTTTCCCATAATGATTTAACCGGATTGGGACGGGAGGTCATGATGACGGTTCATCAGCTGGAACATGAGCTGTCGGGGAAATATCCGGAGGTGGCTCACGGCGCCGGTCTTTCCGCGCTCTTCTGTTCCTGGGCCAGATACGTCTGCGGTGACGATCCCATGCGGTTCGCCCAGCTGGCTGTCCGTGTCTGGGATGTGGAGATGAATTTCGAGAACCCGCTAAAAACTGCGCTGGATGGCATTCAGCGGATGGAGGATTATTTTAAGAGCCTGAATATGCCGGTTCGGCTGACGGACCTGGAAGCCGACGTGAAGGAAGAGGACTTTGACGAGATGGCTGAAAAGTGTACGAACTTTGGCAGACGGGTGCTTCCGGGAATCAGAGAGCTGGGGAAGCATGAGATGATGGATATCTATCGAATGGCGCTTTAAGGGTGAAATAAGGCAGACGGTAAACGCAGCAAATCAGCGCTTTCCGCCTGCCTTATATACATCCCGGAATGCCTCCACCATACGGTCATATGCAGCCCTTTCAAAACACCAGCCAGGTTCTGCAATCCACTGCCGGTATTCTGCACTGTCACACGGCTCACAGGCGATATTATCGCCGTACTGTTTCCAGTCTTCATCTGTATAGGCCTCCAGGCAAAGAATTCCGGAACGTTTTTCCAGATTGAAGTCTTCGTTCTCATGAGTCAGACGGCCCAGCTTTTCCCAGAAAACGAGATTTTCTGTTTTCCGTATTCTGGCCATGATGACGATGCAGCTTAGATCGCAGTCGTCTTCACAGACCAGAATCGGTACATTGAGCGTTTCCGGCGAGTCGATCATTTCCCAGATGAAGCGGTTGTCTGCCTTCCATATCAGTTCGCCGGTCCAGGCCGGAAGGAGTCCGGTGAGAGAACCGAAGGGCTCTAAATCGGGACAGCCGCCTGCACGAACCCACTCGTCCAGATATGTGACGATCGCCTTGCCGTCGATAATCCAGTAATACTCTTTATAATCATAGGCGGTCCGAATAAGGTCCATGCGAATCGTATTAAGATGAGAACTGCGTACGGCAGTGAGTCTCTTTCCATACATCATTTCCATCAGGGACAGGCCCAGCGGCCCGGTCAGCCTCTTTAAGACGGAAGCACGGAAAAGAGCCGTACCTTGTTCGTACGACTCCAGTAATTCCACAGAGATTCCGGCCTTTTCGGCCAGCTCCTGTTCCGTTAAGTGATTTTCAATTCGCTGCTCTCTGATCAATGCTCCGGTTTTGACTGGATTCATGACTGGATCCCCTTTTTCTGTATGTGTGAATGCGGCCCCTTACTTTAAGCTAATCAGGAATATGCTGTTCCTCCGGCAAAGGGGCGTGGGGCACGAAGTTGTTCGGGATATCCGGGTCCTTCATGTCGTAAATGCGGTCGTACTCTTTGGTTTCCTGATTCTTAAGCGTCTCTGAGCGGTTCATGGACAGGAACTTCGTGAGTTCGTAGCAGTCCACCCAGATCTCGTTGTTTCCTTCTTTCTGAGACTCATCAAAAATAAGCTGAAGGCCGAAATGCAGGTGCGCCTCATCGATATTGTTGGTGTTCTCCGTCCGGCTGTAACCGGTCCTTCCCAGATAGCCGATGACATCGCCGGCTGTGATAATACTTCCCTGCTTGAGGGATTTATGGTAGGGATAATTTTTCCGTAAGTGCGCGTAATAGTAGTATCGTTTTCCGTCAAAGCTGCGGATACCAAGTCTCCAGCCGCCGTACTGGTTCCAGCCGATGGCCTCCACATATCCCGATTCCACTGCGATTATGGGAGTACCGACCTGACCCATCATATCGTGACCCAGATGCTGGCGTTTGTAGCCATAGGAACGGGAGACGCCGAAGTCGTCGTAATCCTGATAAGGAAATCCTTTGGCGATGGGAGAAAACGCTTTTAAACCATATTTTGTGACCCATACGCGGTCCGGGTCCGTGGTCCCGTCGGAGTTCACCGCCGGAGTGGCGAATAAGGGCGCATTTTCCGCGGCGATCTGAATGTCGTACTGACCGACGAGACCGTCTAAAACGGCGCCGTAGGCCTGACGGTAATAGGTGTAATACTTCATATTTGCGGTCAGCTCCTCCAGCGTTTTTCCGGATAAGAGCTGTTCTGCCAGCGTATCTAAGTCCTTGGTGGAGTATTTGGAAAAATCTCCGCCGTACCGTGTCCCTAAATAGGAGAGCAGATCCACCCAGTTGAGATGGGGGCTGGACTGGCAGGTGTTGACATCGTACCGGAACGCCTCCTGCATGGCCTTGGCTGTTACCTTAAAGTCTACCCATTTGATATACTTCTTCGCCTCGG
The DNA here is from genome assembly GCF_046966825.1 of Hungatella sp. NCBI lineage: Bacteria > Bacillati > Bacillota > Clostridia > Lachnospirales > Lachnospiraceae > Hungatella > Hungatella sp. The sequence goes on from NZ_JBKVCZ010000050.1 coordinate 15,388, forward strand.
AGGAGGTGGCTTTTCCGTCCTGGTTCGACGCCGGAAACGAGAATTTCCCGCCTGGGGTGATCAGAAAAAGGGATACTAAAAGGAGTGTCAGTACGATGACCTCTATGTAAATAATAATGTGGTGCAGAGTCTCTGGCGATTCTGCGATTCGTTCTTTCCATGTTTTCATAAGAAAATCTCCTCCATCTCATCCTATGCGGAGAGTGGAGAGAATATGAAATTTTATGAAAGAGGGATGATATCCCCGTCACGCGGCACAAAGATACCGCCATGGAACAGTGCTTCCGCTTCTGCCGTATACCGTTCTCTGCGATGTTCCAGATCCGTGTCCTCGGTGTGCCACAGCACGATATTTTCCGCGTTCATGTCTCTGGCGGTTTCGGCCGCGTCTCTGGCGGTGCTGTGGTGCTTTTCATACGGTTTAAAACGGTCCCTGTCTTCATACAGGCAGAAGGCCTCATGAAGCAGCCAGGCGCTGTTTTCCACATAGGGGGCGCAGAGCGGATTCAATGGCTCATCCCCGCAGCAGGTGAGCTTCCGCCCGTCTGAGAGTATGGCGGTAAAGCCGAACTGTTTTGCCTTGGTGGAGTGGATGTCGAAGAAGGTGACGTCCATGTCCAGTATCTGCCGCTGTTCTCCGTCAGAGACGGGAATCAGTACGATGCGGTCCCCGATGAGGCGGCACAGCTTTTCCTGTAGCGTCAGACGGCACAGGGTCTCGATGGCCGGCAATAAGTCCTTGTGGCTGTATAAATGCAGCTGCCCTTCATAGGAGCCGTTTAAAATCTTCGTGCCGATGAAACGTACCATCCAGACGATTCCCAGTATGTGGTCTGTGTGGCTGTGTGTGACGAAGATATGGTGGATGTGGGTCATGTCCACATTCATGTCCTGGAGAACTCTCAGAATGCCGTTGCCGCCGCCTGCGTCCGTCATGAAAAATTCCCCGTCCTTTTCTATGGCAAAGCACGTATTATAACACCGTGTCACGGCGGCGTGACCGGTTCCGAATACATATAACTGTTCCACTTTCTGCCTCCTGATTACTGACAGCCGGATCTGGGCTGTCCTGTGTATTGAATGCCGTATGCGGCAAGATTCCCTGCTCCGGGGCCTTTGCCCCTCTGTAAGTATGTTACTACAACTTAAAAAAACCTGCAAGTCCCACGGGGAAAGGATTTGCAGGCTTATCTGTTTGGAAGGGCCATATGTAGAATTTACGCGGTTTGTGCCGGGGAATGGGGCTTTCAAAAGGCCATATTTTGTGTTACTATTACTTTATTAGAGATGCGGCTGCACGGTATGGAAAGGGAAAGGAGGGACGGTCTGCAAGGACTCAGGCAGCGGCATGATGGGTGAGGAGAGAGGATTATGAGAGACTTAGCTTACTTGAAGCTGATGTCGCGGGAGTATCCGACGATCAAGGCGGCCTCCAGCGAGATCATTAACTTAACGGCGATTCAGGGGCTTCCAAAGGGAACCGAGTACTTTTTCAGTGACCTGCACGGAGAGTATGAGGCGTTTATCCATTTGCTCCGCAGCGCTTCCGGTATTATCCGGGAAAAGATCACGGAGACATTCGGACATATTATTCCGGAAAAAGAAGAGGTGGAACTGGCTAACATGATCTACTATCCCGAGCGGGTGGTGAGCCAGATGCAGCTGAAGGGCCTGGCTACGGACGACTGGCAGAGAGTTGCCATTTACCGTCTGGTCCAGATCTGCAAGGTGGTTTCTTCCAAATACACCCGTTCCAAGGTGAGAAAGAAAATGCCGCCGGAATTTGCCTATGTGATCGATGAACTTCTTCATGTGGATTATAATGACGACAATAAACGGGTATACTACAGCGAGATTATCCGTTCGATCATCGACATCCGGGTCGGAGATAAATTTATTATCGCGCTGTGTGAACTGATTCAGAATCTGACAATCGACAGCCTGCATATTATCGGCGACATTTTTGACAGAGGCCCCAGGGCGGATATTATTATGAAAGAGCTGATGCAGTTCCATGATGTGGATATCCAGTGGGGAAACCATGATATTTCCTGGATGGGAGCGGCAACCGGCAACCTGGCCTGCATCTGCAATGTACTGCGCATTGCGATCAGCTACAACAGCTTCGATGTGCTGGAAGACGGCTACGGAATCAATCTCCGTCCGCTGTCCATGTTCGCGGCCAGGGTTTACCACAATGATCCGTGCGAGCGCTTTGTTCCCCAGATTCTGGATGAGAATATCTACGATGCGGTGGATCCGGGGCTGGCGGCCAAGATGCACAAGGCCATCGCCATCATTCAGTTCAAGGTGCAGGGCCAGATTATCGGGCGCCATCCGGAGTATGAGATGGATGACAGGAGACTTCTGGAGGCCGTCGATTTCGATCGGGGCGTGGTGGTGCTGGAGGGAAGGGAATATCCGATGCTGGATCTGTCATTTCCAACGGTGGACCCTAAGGATCCGCTCCGATTAACGGCAGAGGAGGAAGACCTTCTTCATACGCTTCAGCTGTCATTTAAACACAATGAGCTTTTGCATAAGCATATCCGTTTCCTTTATTCTCATGGAAGTCTTTACAAATGCTATAATTCCAATCTGCTTTACCATGGCTGTATCCCGATGAAGGAGGATGGAAGCTTCGACGAGATCGTGGTGGACGGCATTTCCTATTCGGGACAGGCGCTGATGGACTATGTGGACCGGAAGGTGCAGAACGCGTATTTCATGGCGGAGGAATCGCCGGAAAAGGAAGATGCCATGGACTTCATGTGGTATCTGTGGTGCGGGGCTAAGTCACCGGTTTACGGTAAAGGCAAGATGACGACCTTCGAACACTATTTTATCGAGGACCCGGCCACTCATAAAGAACCGATGAATCCGTATTACCGGCTCAGCGTTAAGGAAGAGACGTGTGACCGGATTCTGGAGGAGTTTGGGCTTCCGAAATCGGGTTCCCATATTATCAACGGCCACGTGCCCGTTAAAATCAAGGAGGGAGAGTCTCCAGTAAAGGCGGGAGGGAAGCTTTTCATCATTGACGGAGGCCTGTCGAAGGCGTACCAGTCCAGGACCGGAATCGCCGGGTATACCCTGATTTATAATTCCAACCACCTGGCCCTGGCCGAGCATAAGCCCTTTGACCCGGAAAAAGAGAGCACGCCCCGGGTATCCATTGTGGAGAATATGCATAAGCGGGTCATGGTGGCGGACACGGACAAGGGTGTGGAGCTGGCGGGGCGCATTGCGGATTTGAAAGAACTGGTAGGCGCTTACAGAGAAGGCATATTAAAGGAAAAAGTAGAATAATTATGAAATTTTAATAATTAATTTACAGAAGATTCCTTTACGTAGCCTGGGGGAAATGGTATACTAGGAAAGGTCAGTTACTTTACTGAAGGAGGCTTCAATGAGCAGACAGGAGTTTTTACAGCGTTTGCGGGACACGCTGACCGGCGAAGTGCCTGGAAATGTGATTGAGGAAAATATAAGATACTACGACGATTATATCAGAACGGAGACGGCGGGCGGCCAGACGGAAGACGAAGTGACCGGCGCGATCGGAGATCCGAGGCTGATCGCTAAGACGATCATGGAGGCCACGGAGAATGCCAGAGAGGGCGGAAGCTACCAGTCTGCGTATGATACGTACCGGAACGAGGGCCAGACAGTATATGAGGAAGAGGCCGGACCGGGCCGCCATTTCCACTTTGTTGATTTGAACAAGTGGTATTGGAAGCTTCTGGCTGTGGTTGTGACAGTGCTGTTCTTCTTTATAGTCGCAAGTATTGTGACCGGTTTATTCAGTCTTCTGATACCTCTCATGGGACCGCTTCTTCTGATTCTTCTGGTGGTCTGGTTAATCCGGGGCCCCAGGCGGTAAAAAGAAAATTATTAAAAACAGATTATAAATATTACAAAAGTGTAACGGCAGTTATACCGGTGTTTTCGGTATGACTGCCGTTTTTGCCTGATTTTTGCTTGACATATGACGATGAGTAGAGTATACTAATTTTTGTAACATTTGTGTAACATATTACATAATGATAAACAAACGAAATAAAAACGTAAGAATCAGGAGTTGGAAAAACATGGGGAACAAAACTTGGAAAGTGCTGGGGGTCATCGGCCTCTATGCGGTTCTGGCCTGGAATTCACCGGTTACCGCAAAAGCGGCAGAGATCGAAGTGGAAACAAGTACAACACTGTATGCGAAGATAGATGCGCCGGACGTCGTGGTACGGAAGGCAAAGAACGCGGGCGGAGAGGCAGTTACAAAAGTCTTACGGGGGCAGACTTATGAAGTTGCCGCACCGGCAGAAGGCGGCTGGGTAAAGATCAGCACTGCGGAAGGCGAGGGGTACATACCGAGCAATCGGGCGACCCTGATCGAGAAGACAAAGGAAAAAGTGGATGAAAGCGTGAAGCTGCGTCAGGACGTGGTGAATTATGCGCTTCAGTTTGTTGGGAACCGTTACGTATATGGCGGGACGGACCCGAATACCGGAGCCGACTGTTCCGGATTCACAAGATATATCATGCAGCACGCGGCAGGCGTTTCCTTGAGCCACAGCTCCAGAGCACAGTCGGGAGAGGGACGCAGCGTCAGCTACAGCGACATTAAACCGGGCGATTTAATTTTCTACGGCGGCAAGGGCTATATCAATCATGTGGCTATGTATATCGGCAACGGACAGATTGTACATGCCTCCACGGAACGGACGGGAATCAAGATATCCAACGCGACGTACCGGACGCCTGTCAAGGTAGTCAGAGTGCTGAACTGATATGGAAAATAATGGAATGTTATCGGAATGAAATAATACTTGACTGAAAAGCAAGATAAATGTATAATAAACGTAATGATTTTAACAATTACGTAATAATTAGAACGAAAAAGTAAAAAACAGGAGCAATGTCCCAATGATAAAGAATACATGGAAAACATTAAGCCTTTTGGCTTTCTGTGGAGCAATTGTACTTGCAAATCCGGCAGATGCCAAAGCGGATGAAGTTTCCGGACCAGGACTCAGTTCAGGTAATTATATCGCAACAGTTGAAGCAGAGACCGTGAATATCAGCACGGATGAGAGCGGCCAGGAAGTATTGATGGCAGCTTCCAGGGGATCATCATTCCAGGTCGTGGAAGACATGGGTGACGGATTCGTGAAAGTGAAGGTTAAGGATACATACGGTTATCTTCCGGTCGACGGAAACGCAACAGTTACCCAGACCGACGAGGCGACGATCGCCGCACTGGAAGCAGCATACGACGCTCCTGCGGAGTTCAGACAGAGTGTTGTCAATTACGCACTGCAGTTTGTGGGCGGACGTTACGCCTATGGCGGCAGTGATCCTCATACCGGAGTGGATTGTTCCGGATTTACGAGATACATCATGCAGCATGCGGCAGGTATTTCTTTAAACCGTTCTTCAGGCGGACAGGCTTCCCAGGGAGTAGCTGTGAGTTCTGACCAGATGAAGCCCGGCGATCTGATTTTTTACGGGAACGGAAGATCGATCAATCACGTAGCCATGTATATCGGCAATGGACAGATCGTACACTCCTCCACCTATAAAACGGGAATCAAGATTTCTCAGTGGAATTACCGGACTCCCGTCAAGATTGTCAATGTCATTGGCGAATAATGGACAAGCGGATAACTGGATTTTCGATAAGGGATATAAGACTCCCGGCACTGGCTGCCGGGAGTCTTTTGCATCCGTCGGGATCAAAAATATGGTCAAAAAAAGGAAGAGCCCGGATAGGGGAGCTATCCGGACTCTTCTGAGGGGAGTATAAATAATTAATAAGGATGAGGAAATCTAATTCCTCACTTTAATTATAATATAGGCAGATGAAAAAAGCAAAGTTATTTTTCATAATTTTTCGTATAATATTTGAGGAATCGGCCATACTAACCGTGTAACAAAAAATCCGACAGGAGGTATCATAAGATGTCTAATAACAACTACAATGATAACTACAACGATTGCAGCAATTCTTCCAAGAACAGCAATCAGAACAACAGCAAGAACAGCAGCAAGAACAACAGCCAGAACAACAGCCAGAACAACAGCCAGAACAGCAGCCGCAACAACAGCCAGAACAACAGCCAGAACAGCAGCCGCAACAACAACCAGAATAACAGCCAGAATAAGTCTGACTATTAATCTGTCTGGTGGTACGAAAATAAGGACTTGCCAATAAGTTCATGATTTCGTCGAAAAGCACAGGGAAACGATGCGAAAGCATATCTCCCTGTGCTTTTTGATTGCAAGGACGCCTTTCCTGCAGCCATGATCAGAAAGATAAACTTTTCACGGGTCGTGAATATAATGGTAATAGAAAGGACAGGTGATTGTATGTTCAAGACAATACCGATTGGTGAAGTCGATTATTATATAGAAAATGAGTACGATATGATGCTGATTGATCTGCGAAACGCCGCATCGTATCAGAGAGCCCATTTAAATGGGGCTGTCAATATTCCGTATGAGGAAATGGAGCAGAGAGTTTCCGAACTTCCAAAGGATAAGCTGCTGGTATTTTACTGTGCGAGAGGCGGACAAAGTATGATGGTTTGCCGTTATCTGGCCCGTATGGGGTATTCTGTGCTGAATGTGGCTAACGGAATCGCCTATTACCGCGGAAAATATCTGGTTCGAGGGTAAATTTATTGACAGATACGCCCTGTAAGACTTAAAATATACCTATTAATGCAAGAAGGAGAATTTACTTATGAAATATATGATTGCGTCCGATATCCACGGTTCCGCGTTCTATTGCAGAAAGCTGCTGGAAGCGTTTGAGGCATCCGGAGCGAATCGCCTTGTTTTACTGGGAGATATTCTTTATCACGGACCGAGAAATGATCTGCCGAAGGAATATGCTCCCAAAGAGGTGCTGGCCATGTTAAATGGCTGTAAAGACAGAATCTACTGTGTCAGGGGAAACTGTGACACGGAGGTGGACCAGATGGTACTGGAATTTCCTGTGATGGCCGACTATGCGCTGCTGGTGATTGATGGAATCACCATCTATGCCACACATGGCCACGTTTATCATGAGAATCACCTTCCACCCATGCAGAAGGGGGATGTGCTGCTTCATGGGCACACCCATGTGCTCCGGGCGGATCAGTGCGGGGATATCACCATCTTAAATCCCGGCTCCGTATCCATACCGAAGGAAGGCAATCCGCCGACATACGCGATTTTGGAGGATGGGGTCTTTCGGATCCTGGATTTCGAGGGCCGCGTGATTAAAGAAAAGAACCTGGGAGAATAAAGTGAAAAAAACATTTGAACTCATTGCGCCGTGTCACTTTGGCATGGAGGCTGTTTTAAAAAGAGAAATTACGGATCTGGGCTATGATATCACACTGGTGGAAGACGGCCGTGTGACATTTATCGGAGATGAAGAGACCATCTGCCGCGCGAATATATTTCTGCGCACGGCAGAGCGTGTCCTGTTGAAAGTGGGAAGCTTTCATGCGGAATCATTTGAAGAGTTATTTCAGAATACGCGGAGTATTCCGTGGGAGGAATATATTCCTCAGGACGGAAAGTTCTGGGTTGCGAAGGCGTCCTCTATCAAGAGCAAGCTGTTCAGCCCTTCCGATATCCAGTCGATCATGAAGAAAGCCATGGTGGAACGGCTGAAGAAGGCGTATGGCCTGGAATGGTTTCCGGAGAGCGGAAGCAGCTATCCGCTCCGTGTATTTTTGTATAAAGATGAGGTGACGGTAGGGATCGATACTTCAGGAGATTCGCTCCATAAAAGAGGCTACCGTACCCTTACCAGCAAGGCGCCTATCACGGAGACCCTGGCCGCGGCTCTGATCATGATGACACCGTGGAACCGGGACCGGATTCTGGTGGATCCCTTCTGCGGAAGCGGTACATTTCCGATTGAAGCAGCCATGATAGCGGCCAATATGGCACCCGGCATGAACCGGTCCTTCCTGGCGGAAGACTGGAAGAACATCATACCGCGGAAGTTCTGGTATGAGGCCATGGATGAGGCTTCGGATCTGCTGGAGACAGAGGTGGAGGTCGATATCCAGGGGTACGATATCGATGGCGATATTGTGAAGGCGGCGAGAGCCAATGCGGAGTCTGCAGGTGTGGATCATATGATTCATTTCCAGCAGAGGCCATTAAGCGCGCTCAGCCATCCGAAGAAGTACGGATTTATCATTACGAATCCGCCTTATGGAGAGAGAATTGAGGAGAAGGAGAGTCTGCCGGCGCTGTATAAGGAGATCGGTGAACGATACCGCGCGCTGGATTCCTGGTCCCTCTATATGATAACCGCTTATGAGGATGCGGAACGGTACGTCGGGCGAAAAGCGGACAAGAACCGGAAGATTTACAATGGTATGATGAAGACGTATTTCTACCAGTTTATGGGACCGAAACCTCCGAAGCGGAAAACAGGAGATTGATTAGTTGAAAGCAGGAAAATGGCTGGGAACGGCGGCAGTTCTGGTGCTCACCGGAACCGCTGTACTCTGGATTAACGGCCGGTGGCCGACAGGCGGCTTCCGAGTGCCGGAATGGGCATTTACGGGTACCGGGGAGAACGGCAGAGATGCCGGTAAGGGCAGTGCAGATCAAAACGATGTGGCCCAGGGCAATGGAAATGCGGAGATGGGCGGCAGAGAATTTAACAGACCGCTGGAGTCGGAGACGGGGAGAGACGCCGGAACTGATGGGGTGGGAGATGCCGCGAATCCGGTGCCGGAGGTGCTTCCTGTGGCCTATGACGGCCGTACAACAGGCAGGGCGCCTTCGATAAAGAACCAGGGATCTCTGGGAACCTGCTGGGCCTTTGCCTCTCTGATGGCGCTGGAAGCGCGTCTGCTTCCTAATGAGGTATACGACTTTTCGGAGGATCATATGTCCCTGAATAATGGTTTTTGCATTCCGCAGAGCGACGGAGGGGAGTATACGATGTCTATGGCGTATCTCCTGTCCTGGAAGGGGCCGGTCCTGGAAGCGGATGATCCCTATGGAGATGGTGTCTCTCCCGCAGGCCTGAAGGCGGTCAAACATGTCCAGGGAGTCGAACTGGTACCGGGAAAAGATTATGAAAAGATTAAGAGGGCCATTCTGCAGTACGGAGGCGTACAAAGCTCCCTTTACACTTCCATGACGGACGAGGAAAGCCAGTCCGTTCATTATAATGAGGAGAAATACACCTACTGCTATATTGGGTCTCAGCCGCCGAACCATGATTCCGTGATCATTGGCTGGGATGACGAGTATCCGCGGGAGAATTTTAACATGGAAGTCAATGGCGATGGAGCGTTTATCTGCATGAACAGCTGGGGAGACGGCTTTGGCGATGACGGATATTTTTATGTGTCATATTACGACTCCAATATCGGGCTGAATAATATTATTTACACGGATGTGGAAGATCCGGATCATTACGATCATAACTACCAGACAGATTTAAGGGGCTGGGTGGGGCAGCTGGGGTATGGTTCCGATACGGTATGGTTCTCCAATGTCTATGAGGCGCAGGGGAAGGAGACTCTGGAGGCGGCTGGATTCTATGCCACAGACAGACATTCTTCCTATGAAGTCTATGTTGTGAAAAATATCGGGGACGAGGAGTCCATAAAGGCCGGAGAAGGTTTCAAAAACCGGAAGCTGGCGGCGTCAGGAAGTCTCGACTATGCCGGATTCTATACCATCCCTCTGAACGCAGATACAGGGGCTGGGCTGGATCTTGAACCGGGGGAGCGGTTTGCCGTGCTGGTGAAGCTGACGACTCCGGACAGCGTCCATCCGGCCGCAATCGAATACGATGCAGGGGATGGAAAGACGGTCGTGGACATCAGTGACGGTGAGGGGTACATCAGTCCCGATGGGGTGAATTTTACCAGGGTCGAGGAGGAGCAGAAATGCAACCTCTGCCTGAAGGCCTATACCACGGACAGGAAGTGAATCCGTTTTATGAAGGAGAATATACAGATGAGTAATAACAGGATCGTATTTGCCACTGGCAATGAGGGAAAGATGAAGGAGATCCGGCTGATTCTGGCCGATTTGGGAATGGAGATTTTATCCATGAAAGAGGCCGGGGCCGATCCGGAGATCGTCGAGGATGGGAAAACGTTTGGTGAGAACGCGGAGATCAAGGCGAAAGCGGTGTGGGCTGAGACCGGAGGAATTGTCCTTGCGGACGATTCCGGCCTGGTGGTGGACTGTCTAAATGGAGAGCCGGGTATCTATTCAGCCAGATATATGGGCGAGGATACTTCCTATGAGATCAAGAACCAGACCATTATCTCCAGGGTCAATGAGGCGGCCGGTGACGACAGAAGCGCCCGGTTTGTGTGCAATATTGCGGCCGTGCTGCCGGATGGAAGTGTTGTCCATACGGAAGAGACCATGGAGGGAATCATTGCAGAAAAAGCGGCGGGAAATGGCGGCTTTGGATACGATCCGATCCTCTTCCTGCCGGAGTTCGGAGTGACCAGCGCGGAGATTACCATGGAGCAGAAAAACCGGATCAGCCACCGCGGGAAAGCGCTTGAGGCGATGAAGCGGAAGCTGGAAGAGATTTATAAGGGGGACGTGCGATGAAGATATTGATTGTGAGCGATACACACAGAAAAGACGATAATCTGAAAAAAGTGATTGAGAAGACATCGCCGCTCGATATGCTTATTCATCTTGGCGATGCGGAAGGCAGCGAAACGAAAATCGCCGGCTGGGTTGGAGAAGACTGTGACCTGGAAATGGTGCTGGGAAACAACGACTTTTTTTCCAATTTAGACCGGGAGAAGGAATTAAAGATTGGAGAGTACCGCGTCCTTCTGACTCACGGTCACTATTATAATGTATCTTTGGGCGTGGAGCGCTTAGAGCAGGAAGCGAGAGACCGCCGTCTGGATATCGTCATGTACGGACATACCCACAGACCTTTCTATGAGGTGCGGGGCGGTGTGACTATCTTGAATCCCGGAAGTCTGTCTTATCCCAGACAGGATGGAAGGAAACCGTCGTTTATGATTATGGAACTGGATGATCAGGGGAAGGCGCATTTTACTTTAAACTTTCTGGAGCCGCAGTATAATTAGTGGGTGGAGAATTAAGAAAAAGAGATTGAGGAAGAAGTGCCTGTAGTGAAATTAGTGGGAAGAAATGTGTAAAGGTGTTTAAGTGGATTTGGGATGTTACAGAAAAATGGAAGGTTAGAATATGAAGGTCTGGTAGTCCGTACTACCAGATACCTGTTTGTTTATAAAAACGCTCCCGCAACGATATGCCGGAGCGTTTTTCATTTCAGGGGTTATAGGGGCGATAGGGCAGACTCCAGTCTGCAGACCCGGAAGTCGAGCTTATTCAGATAGGAATAAATGATGCCGAAATCATTGTCTTTCGATCTCAGCGAGGATACGTCCTTCTGGAGCTGCTTCAGCTTTTTGGAGTTTTCCCATACCTGCATGTGGATGCGCTCAATTTCATCGAGAAGCATGGCTTTGCTCCTGGCAATACGGCTGTCTATTTCTGACAGCAGGTATGCGGTGGTTGATTCGAAACGGAAGTCGAGTTTTGCGTCGTAGTCGTCGAAACGTGAATCAAGTTTGGCGTCGTACTCTACGAAACGTGAATCGAGCTTAGCGTCGTAGTCGTCGAAACGTGAATCAAGTTTTGCGTCGTACTCTACGAAACGTGAATCAAGTTTTGCGTCGTACTCTACGAAACGTGAATCGAGCTTAGCGTCGTAGTCGGCGAATTGTGAAACGAGTTTAGCGTCGTAGTCAGCAAAGCGAGCGTCCAGTTTCGCATCATATTCAGCAAAGCGAACGTCCAGTTTCGCATCATACTCAGCAAAGCGAGCATCCAGCTTCACGTCCAACCTCGCATCATACTCAGCAAAACGAGCATCCAGTTTCGCATCCAACCTCGCGTCATACTCAGTAAAGCAAGTCTCCAATTTTTCGCCAACCATACATCCGATCGCCTGTAATAATTCCTGGTTCTGTGTATTTAACATGATCTTACCTCCTTTCCGTGAGAGTAACTACATTATACTACGAAAAGGAGTAAAAAACCACGATTATTGTTGTGAAAATTCATTAAAAATTATTATAAAACCGGCTTCTATTATCTCCTGGCCGCTTGTCGCTGTATACGTTACCTGGCGGCAGTGAAAAGACTCTGATGCAGCCTTGCCTCCAGCGCCAGCACCTTTTTATAGTCCTCCGGCGTGTCCATATCTATGATGCAGGTCTCATCCTCCGCTGAAAAATACTCCGCTTCGCTGTTAAATGGTGTCAGTGCTCCTTTTAGTCCCGCATCGCCCTGATAAGACAGTATATCCGGAATGCAGTCGGCCGAGATCACAGGAGGATGGCCTTTCCGCATTGAAAAAGAGGGATACAGGACGGGAGTGTCCGAGCGGTGGAATTCATCTATCAGATCTTCTATCAGCGACCGTGTTACCAGCGGGTAGTCTACCGGCAGAATCAAAAATGCCGAAACCTCCTGGTCCAGAGCCAGAATCCCGGCCTTTACCGAGGTAAACATACCCTCCGCAAAGGCCTGATTTCTGACCGTTGTTACGCGGCTCCCGGATAAATGTGCTTCCACTTCATCTCCACGGTAACCGGTCACCACGATGGTCCGGTCGGTCAGGCCGTCAAGGACTTCGGCCTGCCTGCGGATCACCGTGGTCCCTCCTATGGGCAGAAGAGGTTTCAAACGCCCCATCCTGGAAGAATAACCCGCGGCTAAAAGTATTGCTTCAATTCTGCCCATAAGCTTCCCTCCTATATCATTAAATAGTACATCAGGTCATTAACTGCGCGTCAGCGCCACTGTCCTCACTCCGCTGTGGAGTTCTGGCATTTAACAAGGAGTTCCGAACCAGAGTCCTGGCAATCTGTACTTTATAGCCATTTTTGGAAAGCGGAAGCGCTCCCTGAAGGGCGATCTCAGCCGCTTCCGCTGCCAGTTCCCCAGTGACTGCTTTTCCGGTGATATAAGCTTCCGCCTCCTTGGCGCGCAGCGGAATCGGGGCGACGGCACCCAATACAATTCTTGCATCTGTTACGACGCCATCCTGTACCTTGTAGGCGGAGGCGACGCTGACTACGGCGAAATCATGGGAATCCCTGACACGGAATTTGTCATAGCCGATCCGGTAGTCCCTGGCGGAAGCCGGAATTCGTATTTCCGTTACAATTTCATCCTCTTCCACCAGCCGGCAGTGGGATTTCTTCATCATTTCTCCGATCGGTTCTCTGCGTTTGCTGGTTACGATCTCCGCATCCATCGCGGTAAGGACGGTTGCCACATCGGAGGGGTTCACGGCGAGACAGCCGCAGTTAAAGCAGCGTTTTGCCTCTTCCTGCACCTGTTCCCACGTAAGTCCATAGGAATCCTCCAGATGAAGTCCACGCTCCTCCTTCGGGCGTTCCGGCAGCCTGGCGGCTTTTGAGTGACCGGTACAGGAGGCGTCAAAGGTAATCAGCCCGCCTAGCGGGTGTCTCGCGTCCCCTTCCGTCTCGCCGGTCATAAAGCAGTGGACTGCGACAGAAGCTTTTTTGCCGTCTGCAATGGCGTCCACCACCGTTTTCGGTCCGGTCGTGACGTCGCCGACTGCAAAGACTTTATATACACTGGTTTTCATAGTCGCAGGGTCTACGGATATCAGCCCGCGGCTGACCTCCAGCTCCAGCGCCTCACCCAGGAAGGAGAGGTCGGTTTTCTGGCCTACCGCCATGAGGATGGAACTGCCGTGAAGTGTGGTAGTTTCATTTTCATGGTAAGATGGGGCAAAATGGCCCAGCTCATTGAAGACGGCGGTACAGCGTTTTAAGACGAGCCCTACGATTTCCCCATTGTCGCGGAGAATCTCCTTTGGCCCCCAGGAGGGGAGGATCGTGATGCCTTCTTCTCTGGCGCGGTTCAATTCCTCTTCGCTTGCAGGCATCTGATTTTCCGGTTCCAGACACGCCATAACCACGTTTGCAGCGCCCAGACGTTTGGCTGTGATTGCTACGTCCACCGCCACGTTTCCGCCGCCGACAACGATGATATCTTTGCCGATCTTGCTTTCCATCCATTTATTGACTTCAATCAGGAAATCCAGGCCGAAGGTGGTGAGCTCTTCCCCATCGAGCCCGATCAGAGGCCGTTTCCAGGCGCCCGTGTTTAGAAAGACGCTGTCATACTGTTCCACCAGATCATTCACCGGGATGTCTTTTCCGATCTCAACGCCTGTCAGGAATTCGATCCCCATGTGTTCCAGAGCCGAGATTAAGTTTCTGACGATCTCCTTTGGCAGACGGTATTCCGGAATTGCATAGCGGAGAAGTCCGCCGGCTTCCTCCATTTTATCGTACACCCGGACGCTGTGTCCGCGGCTCCTTAAATAGAATGCCGCAGTCAAACCGGCGGGGCCGGAGCCTACGATGGCAACGCGCTTGCCGCTGTCGGTCTTTGGGGGTACCATAAACCGGTCGCTGTGTTCCAGGATATAGTCACCCACGTACCGCTCCATGCCTCCAATGTTGACATTGTCATCGTACTCCTTCCGCTTGCAGTTCATCTGGCAGAAATGGGTACAGACACGGGAGGTGACGGCCGGAATCGGGTTAGCCTCCAGCAGGATCGATGCCGCGCCATCCATATCGCCGGCGCGCAGCTTTGCAAGGTATTCCGGGATGTCCACATGGGCGGGACAGTTGGAAGAACAGCCGCTTAAGTTTACCTTCCTGGCTCCGAAAATGGAGTGGTTCTTATTTTCTCCGGTCATGGCGTTGCAGGTGTCGCCCCCCTTGCGGAGGCACTGGATTCTGCCGCCGATTTCATCGGGATAGCGGTAGTACCAGCAACGGACTTCCTGACAGAGATTGCCGCCGATGGTGGCAAGGTTGCGGATTAAGGGAGTCGCCACACTTCTCGCGGCGTCGGCCAGCGCACCGTATTCCTGCTGAATCAGAGGTGAGGACGCAATATCACAGAGTTTGGCGGTCGCACCAATCTTCAGGCCGTCTTCGTCCTCCACGATGTGGTCCAGTCCTTCAATGGATTTAATATTCACAATTGTTTCCGGGTAATCCGGTTCTAATTTATGTTTTAAGACACTGAGCAGATCCGTCCCGCCTGCGATAATTCGGGCATTTTGCTGTTCTTCCTTTAAAATGCCGGCGGCCTGGCTTAAGCTCTCTGCATCCGTATGGTTAAAATTTTTCATTTGGTGTTCACCTCGCCTTTCCTAACGCCTTAAGGATCTGATCCGGTGTCAGAGGATAATCCATAAGCTGAATGCCGATTGCATTGGAAACCGCCATCATGATAGCGCCCGGTAACGGAGCACCGGATATCTCACCGACTCCGATTCCTCCAAATGCGCTTAAATCGTTGGGGGTCTCTTCAATATGGGTTTCAAAGGTCGGAAGATCCGGGAAGACTCTCCACTTAAAATCAACCAGATTGTTAGTCAGGAATTTTCCGGTCTTTTCGTCCAGAATCATCTCCTCGTTAATGGCGCTGTCGCTTCCGCAGCTTCCCAGGCCGCCCTCCAACTGCATCTTTAAGGAATACGGATCAATAACCTGACCGACGTCGGTTCCCTCTACTATGCGCACAATTCTTACGTCTCCGGTATCGGTATCCACTTCCACCTCGACGAATGCGATCATGAAGCATGGCTTGGAGTGATCCATTTCGAAGACGCCATGGCCTGTAATGGTGTTCATGGGCCCTAACACGGCAATCCATGGAAGCGCGACTTCCGGGTTGTCTTTCATGAAAATGATTCCGTCACGCGTATCCAGCATTTCGGCAGGGCAGTGAAGAATAGCGGCTGCGCCCTCCAGCAGCTGTGTTCTGGCGTTTCGGGCCGCGTCGCCTACCATGCGCCCGTATACAAGGGTTCCTCTCGATCCGGCCAGTCCCCAGTCCCATGGGTTATCCTGGCTGTCAGGCGTCGAGATCGTTACTTTATCCAACGGCAGGTTTAGAATTTCGGCAGCCATCTTTACAACGGAGGATCGCTGTCCCATGCCGGATTCGGCAATACAGACGTTGATATTGGCTGTCCCCCAACCGTCCAGTTTGACGAAGGCCTCGCCGTGAAGCATACCGCAGTCTGCGCTTCCGTGGACACAGCAGCCTACGCCGTACTGCTTGCTTCCTTCGGTCTTATACGGTGTCAGCCAGCCCTGGAACTTATCTTTCCAGCCGAAGTGTTCTGCCGCGTGATCCATGACATCATTGTAGCTTAAGAAATGGTTTTCCCACCAGTGCCCCTCAACCCAGTAATAGCCGCCGTTGATGTCACACATATTTTTCTTGAAAAATTCAACCGGATCTAAATTCATTTTTGCCATAGCCATGGACAGGACCGGAACGAGTGATGCATAGGATTCCTGCCCGCCGAATCCGCGGATACCGCCGGAACGGCAGCGGTTGGTGGCGACCAGATGGGGCTGGTAATTCCAGTGTTTGCATTTGTTGAGCAGCAGCATGGCGCGCCCTAAGCCGTTGGCGATCTGGCCCTGGCCAAAGTCGGAGTGAACGCCTGAGCCGACCAGCCAGGTTCCCTCGTAGGCGTGAAACCGTACCGTCGGGGAGGAGTCCCACCTTTGCGGTCAGACGGCTGCCTAAACGGAGCATATAGGTGGCTAAATGAGCTTCCTTGGAGATGATCAGCTTCACCGGTTTTCCCGTTGCTTTCGCCAGTGCGGCGCAGTAGAGACCTTCCATGGGAACCGTATTCTTGCTTCCGAAGCTTCCGCCTACATTGGCGGAAATGACACGGACGTTGACATTTGACATGGCGAGCTGCATAATCATTTTCTGAATGTTGGGGCTCTGGAAACTTCCCTTCATGTTGCACTGGTTCGGCCCATCCCACCAGGCGACGAGGCCCGGGCTCTCAGCGGGCAGCGGATTGGAGATCGTCTCATACCTGGAGGTTCCCTCTACGACGACAGCACATTCCTCAAAGCCTTTTTCGATATCACCGATGACCAGCTCCTGCAGGGCCTTGGGGCCGAAGGGCGGGCAGCCGCGCTCAATGATATTGTTAGGAAACTGCTCGTATAACTGCGGGGCTCCGTCGGCAATGGCTTCGTCCAAATCGTGGACAGCCGGGAGAACCTCATATTCCACCTCGATTAAATCGGCCGCCTCCTCGGCAATGCGGTTTGACGTGGCCGCAATCAGCGCTACCGGGTCACCGACAAAACGTACATGGCGGTCCAGAAGCCGCTTCTGTGCAGGCATTCCGGTAATCCAGTCAAATGCATTTTCATAGGTCATGATCGTTCTGACTCCGGGGAGTTCCATGGCCCTGCTCACATCTATTTTTTTAATCATCGCGTGAGGATGGGGACTCATTTTAATACGGCCATACAGCATTCCATGCATATGTATATCGTTTGCGTACTCGGCTGACCCTGTTACAATGGCCTTGCCGTCTATTCGGGGAGTCGGCTTACCCACATATCTGAATTCCTTACCCATATCATTCACTCCCTTCTTTGGCGGCCTGCTTCACGGCCTCCAGCACCTGGTAATGGCTGATGCATCTGCAGTAATTTCCGGCCAGAGCTTCCTTGATTTCTTCCTCATCCGGATGCGGATTTTCCGCCAGCAGTGCCTCGGTCGTCATGATGATTCCCGGTGTGCAGTATCCGCACTGAAATGCGGAGTGGTCGACAAATGCCTGCTGTACCTTATCCAGTTCGCCTGTATTCGGGTCCTGGAGTCCCTCGATGGTACGGATGTCGGCGCCGTCGCACTCGATGGTCAGCACCGTACAGGACGGTATGGCCTTCCCGTTCATGATGACGGTACAGCAGCCACAGGCGCCGTCATCGCAGGAAATCTTGGTTCCTGTCAGCAGAAGGCGCTCACGCAGCGTTTCTGCCAGTGTGTCCGCAGGAGCAATCTCACCCACTGCATTCCCCACACCCAGCTGGTACACATCACCGTTTACGGTGATTGTGACCAATTTTTTGTTTTCGCCCATAATTTTTGTAACCTCCTTACAATGGTATTTATCAAACGGATCATCGAATCTCCGTCTTGCTGCCTCTGGGGCGTGTCTGATAATCATTTTCGGCAATTGACCAAAAAAGTGAAACGTTATTGACAAAAATATATCATTATGCCTAAAATAACTATAACACAGGTGTAAGACAGGTAATCTACAAAAAGTGAGCCATGTTTTTGTAGGGAAAGGAGCTTCGCCGGAAATGAAATTAAAATTAGAGTATCTGGCCGGATGCGGGACTTTTTCAGAGTGCCGCTTTCGGACACCGTTTTATGAGAAAGAGGTTAGCGGCCTGGCTTTTATTTGCAGGTCCGGGCCGGCAGTGTGGGAGCCGCAGAGTCTGCTTCTGGTATGCGGCGGCCTGATTCCCAGTGGGAGAGAGCCGCTGGCCTTGTGGCTGGATGAGCGAAAGGGCTGTGGGGCGGCCGGATTTCTCGCGGATTTATCCGGGGAGGAAGAGGAGCGGATTGATGCGCTGGCAAAGGCATGCCGCGAGCGGGAACTGGTCTTCGGGACTGTGGCAGCGGAACGTTTTGTATCGCTGATAAATGAGTATTCTCATCTGATTGCGTCCAGGACGGATGGAACTGTAAGAGCTTATGACAGGGTACTGGAGGACCTTCAGCACCGGTTTTACATCAGCGGAACGGATTCTCTCTTAGACGGCCTGAGTTACTGGACCGGCTGCCAGGCCGCACTGATCGTGGGGCAGGATACCTTTGTGAAACCGCCGGTTCCCGTGCTGAATGAGGCTGTTTTCTATCCGGCCTACTGGCGGAAGGAGCCGCAGAAGTCCCCGTTATCCCATGTAAGCCTCTATTCCTCATCGTATTCGGAGAAAATGCTGCTGCAGGCGGAGCTGTTTAAAAACCGCCTGCCATTTGGTGTGCTCTGCCTGATTGGAGAAGAGGGCAGATTCGAGCCATCGGATTACATACTTTTAAACTACGCCTCCATTCTCTGTACCGGTATCGACGATTACAAACGGCGTTCCCGCCGGATTGAGGCCGCGATGGAAATGATCTGCGGCGGACAGATGCCGGATTCCTCAGTGACAAACCTGTTTCCGGAATCAGGATATGCGCTGGTGCTTCGGGAGCAGGAGACAGACGGTGCGGCGGATGGAAAAAAGGAGTATTTGTCCTATCTGATCCATCATTATTTTCCGCAGCAGCTCTGTTACAGCTTTTCGGCGGAAGGGAGTCTGCGGCTGTTTGTATCGACGGAAGATGTGGACCATTTTGGCCGCCGTCTGCTGGATATTTTAGACGGCGCCGGCAAACGGTGCAGGGCGGGAGTGAGCCGGTATTACACCATTTCCCAGGCGGTTACCGCGTTCTTTGAGGCGGAAAGCGCGGCCCATATCGCCGGACTTCTGGAGTACGGCGAGCGGATCTGCTATTACCATGATTTAGGTATCTACCGGCTGCTCAACTACCCGGAGAATTCATGGCCCATTAACCAGATGCTGGGGGAAATGGACGAGCTTCTGAATCAGATGGATGAGGAAAAACGGGATGTCCTGGCGATGACTGTAAGGGTCTTTGTCAAATGTAAGTTCAATTACCAGAAGACGGCGGATAAATTGTATACACACGTTAATACTGTCCGCTACCGGATTAAGTTGATTGAGGATTTGTGGGATGCGGACCTCTCCAGCGATGAGGGGCGGCTTCTGTTCAGCGTGCTGGCGAAGCTGCTTCCGCTGTGGATGAAGAGCGGGTGTTATAGTGGGACGTTGCCAAAGGAGGGGGAGTGAGTACGCCTCAGAGCTTGTGGAGAGCGGGAGGGAGGGTACTGGCTTTGTAAGGAGGTAAAACGTAGGTTTTTGGCATGTGGGGGGGAATTAGATTAGATTAGCTTAGATTAGATTAGCCTGGAATAAATGGTGGATGGAAAAAGGGTGCTCCGGCCTGAAGGTGACAAGGCGGGGTACCCTTTTTATAAAAAAGTGTTTGGTTTTAGTTTTCTTTCCAGCCGTCTGGCAGGTAGTTTAGAGTGTTGGAAATCATGTCGTTTACCAGAGTTTTTACTTCTTCCTCTGATGCGCGTCCTTTGACAAGCGGGTCGGCCAGGAAGGCTTCGCAGACGAGGGCGCGGTCGTATGTAAGTGCAGCTTTTAAGATTCTTTCATGATTTTCTACATGAGGAACGATTAAGGTCTTTACCTGCTCCGGTATGGTGCCGGCGACGATGGGCTGGATGCTGTCTAAGCTGAATACGGCGTTGGTTTCTACCACGGCGTCTGCCGGGAGATTGGCAATCTGAAGGGCGGTATTCGGGATGTTGACGTTGCTGATGGAGCGTTCCAGGCCGCATAAGGACTTGATTAACAGGATTCCTTCCTCTCCTGACGGTTCAAGCTTGATCTCTTCCTCACCGGATACGAGGCGGTGGCTGCGGTCGAGGCGCTTCTGCAAATCAGCCTTTCTCCAGTCTACTGTGGTCAGGCCGAATTTCCAAAAAGATACGGTCTCGGGATCTTTTAAATACTCACCGCCTGGCATGAACTCTGCCAGATGACGGTCGCCTGCGGCGGCGATGAGGCCATAGCGGCGGAATAAATCAAATTTAACACGGTGGGCGCAGTCAAAGGTGCTGTTGGCCCAGTTTTTGTCTGGCTCGTTATAGCCTTCTTCATAGTGGCTGTCGATGTAATCACGGTAAACAGGGAACAGATCGATTCCTTTATAGGAAGCCTTGTCGAGCCATGTAAAATGGTTGATTCCCAGCACGTTGATGTTGATGTCACGGCGGTCAATCCCGGTCAGGCCAAGGGTTTCCTCGCAGATGCCCTTTAATACCTTCTGCGTGCCAAATACTTCATGGCAGCATCCGAATGCCTTGATCTGCGGGAACACATGGTACAGAGTCTTCACACATAAGGTCATGGGGTTGGTGTAGTTGATGACCCATGCTTCCGGAGCGTACTCTTTGATGGCCTCCGCGATTTCTACAAACATGGGAATGGTGCGCAGGGCGCGGATCATTCCGCCAGGGCCTGCGGTGTCGCCGACAGACTGGTAGATTCCGAGGCGTTCCGGCAGATGAACGTCACTTGCCATTTCATCAAAAGTGCCGGGCAGTATGGAGATTACGACGAAGTCACAGCCGGTCAGCGCTTCTCCGATGGTGCTGCAGGTAACGTAATCCCATTTTCCAGTGGTATCCTCTCTGGCAGTCAGCTTATTTCCGATGATTTCATTATTTTTGGCCGCAGCCTCATCGATGTCGTAAAGACGGATGGTTCCGCTTAAGGAATCGTCCATGGATAAGTCGGTCATGAAGGTCCAGGCCCAGCCTCTGGAGCCGCCGCCGATATAAGCGATGTTCAAATCACGGACTTTGTTGTTTTCGTATTTCATGGTAAAATCCTCCTTCTATGCATTTCCTGCTTTCGTGTCTCATTTCTTTCTATTGCTAATTATACAGCAGTATAGTATTATAAAGCTTATAGAATCGATGCTTTTTCTGGTATTTTCGTACTTTTGGCTACTGATTTTTAAAATGCAGAAAGCGTGAGGCAGAGGATGGAACAAACGGTATTTTCAGAGAAAATGGCGGGGCTCACCATTGATGAGGTGATCCGCGACTACGAATTTACGATGCAGACCAAACATTTTCATGACAGCTTTGAACTGTATTTTCTGCTGGAGGGAGAGAGGTACTACTTTATTGACCGGGAGACCTACCATGTAAAAAAGGGAATGGTGGTTCTGGTCAACCGTCAGCAGATTCATAAGACCAGTCTGGCTGGGAAATCGTATCACGACAGGATCCTTCTGCAGATCAGCCAGGAAGGCTTCAGCCCATTGCTGGAGCAGGCGGGGCTGGTTCCATTAACCAGGATGTTTGAGGAGAATTATGGCGTAACCGAGCTTCCGGAAAAGGTGTGGGAGCAGGTGAAGCTCCTGCTGTTTGAGATTCAGGATGAGTTAAGGGAAAAACAGGGGAAATACGATGGGATGGTAAAGCTGAAGCTGGCGGAGATTCTTCTGCTTATTTACCGCTGCCGCAGGAACCGGGTATTTTATAAGCAGGGCGGGGAGATTTCCACAGTGCAGACAGCCAGACACCAGAAGGTCCATGAGGTGGCCGACTATCTGCTCCACCATTATGACACGGATGAATCGCTGGAGGACCTGGCGGAACGGTTCTTCATCAGCAAGTCGTATTTGAGCCGGATTTTTCGGGAGGTGACTGGTTTCTCCGTCAATGAGTACCGGAATATTACCCGGATCCGGAAGGCCAAGGAGCTGCTGGCGGGCAGTGAGTATTCGGTGACGGAGATTTCGGAGCTGTTGGGATTTGAGAGTGTGACGTATTTTGAACGGGTGTTTAAGAAATTGACGGATAAGACTCCGCTTAAATATAGAAGGATTTGCAGCGGGGATATGGAGGAGTAGCAGTAAGATTCATTGGAGTAAGGCAGGCAGGGGGGGATTTCATTTCCCCGCCTCCCTGCCGTGATCCTGTAACCTCAGTTATTCATGATCTCCAGTCTTATAATCATCTCTGGCCCAGTTAGGTGCATGGATAGGGCCGGCTTTTGCATTGCCGTTTTTAGCAGCGCCCTGAATTTCGGGTACCTGGGCCTGCTTATTCTCAGGACGATTCATTTTATGATGATTTTCGGTTCCGTGATTATCCGCATCATAAGGATTGGGCCTTCTCATTCCTGCTTTTGCCATGATCATACCTCCTGTCTGCAGTAGTTTTTGTATCATTGGAAGAAAATATGCAGGGAACTTTTGCTGACAGAGGAATGGACCGGGAAAAGCCGTTTGGAAAGGCGGGCAGGAGAAGAGGAAAATAGAAAGCACCGGGAATCCCAGTAAATATAAGGAATCCCGGTGCTTTTTAACATCTTTTAATACTGCGGGTAACAGGACTTGAACCTGCACGGTCTCCCACCAGAACCTAAATCTGGCGCGTCTGCCAATTCCGCCATACCCGCTGACACCAATGGATGATACCATCTGAGGGCGGAAATGTCAAGAATTTATAATTAAGCTTTGTGAGCATATATAAACCAAATATGATAATGTCCTAAGTAACCACAAATGAAAATGTCCTCAAATTGTATTATAATAACCTCACAGCTTATAACGCAGGAGGTTCAGGACAATTAAGGAGATTAAACTTCGGATGAAGGAACAGGAAAAATACGAGATTATTAAGAAACTTGTGGAAACCAGCGGGAATAAGGATAACGCCGCTCTGAAACTGTCTGTTTCCAGACGGCAGATTAACCGTATGATGAAAGGATATAAAGAACAGGGAAAAGCTTTCTTTGTTCATGGCAACAGGGGGCGCAAACCAGCCACAGCTCTCTCTGAGGATATCAGAAAACGTATCGTCTCTCTTTATCAGGAACAATACTTTGATGCCAATTTTACTCATTTTACGCAGCTGCTTGCGGAGCGGGAAGGCATTCTTGTTTCTACAACCACAATTCAATCGATATTGGAAGAACATTACATCTTATCCCCTATGGTTACAAAAGCAAAGCAGAAACGTATTTCTGCTCATTTAAAGGCGGTACAAAAGACGGCTTCCCACAAAGAAGCCGTCGAAATCCAAAAAAATCTCGTTGCTGTGGAAGATGCACATACACGAAAACCACGGAAGGCTTTCTTTGGCGAACAGGAACAGATGGATGCTTCTCCTCATGAATGGTTCGGTGGTTCTGTCACACATCTCCACATCGCTGTAGATGACTGCACCGGCCGGATTACAGCTGCGTATTTTGATACACAGGAAACCCTGAATGCCTACTACCACCTGTTTCATCAGATACTCACTGCGTATGGCATTCCTTATGGCTTTTTCACAGACCGCAGAACCGTTTTTGAATACAGGCAGAAGAACCGTACCGAACTGGCAGAGGATACCTACACGCAGTTTGCTTATTCCTGTAAGCAATTCGGTGTAGAGCTGGAATGCAGCAGTATTCCACAGGCAAAATCGCGTGTGGAGCGTATGTTTAAGACCTTACAATCAAGACTGCCAGTCGAGTTACGACTGGCAGGCATTACAGAGATCAACGCAGCTAACGAATTTCTTCGTTCCTATATCGCCAAATATAACGCTGAGTTTGCTCTTCCCCTTAATGGTATCAAATCTGTCTTTGAAAAGCAACCCGATCAGGAAAAAATCAACCTGACCCTTGCCATTCTCACCGAACGGGTGGTGGATGCCGGCCATTGCATTCAAAAGGATAAAACCCATTATCGTATGTTAGATAAAAGTGGAAGGCAGGTACATTACCTGAAAGGGACAAAGGTTATGGTAATCCAGGCATTTGATGGGCAGCTGTTCTGCATTGTCAACGAGAATACCGTGCTGGTGCTGGAAGAAGTCCCCGAGTACGAGAAAACCTCCCGGGCATTTGCACCTGAAATCCCCAGGGAAAAACCAAAGAAACGCTATATTCCCCCTATGAGCCATCCATGGAGACGCAGCACGTTTATAAGGTTTGCTCAAAAACAGCCACATCGGATCGAAATGGAGCTCTCTGCCAATCGCTATTAAAACAGAAAAAAGCACCGGCGGCGCCGGTGCTAATAATGCACTTTTTTCAGGACATTTTCATTTTTGCTTTACAGAATTTATAATTAAGCTTTGTGAGCACCTTTGCGGATAATCGGATAGATTTCCAATGCCAGCAGTGAGAATACTACGATATATGCCAAATATGTCATATGTAACACCTCTCTTTCTTTGATACCATTATTATATACACGGGGAGGGAAAAGGGCAATCCGCATAGTATCTAAAAAATATTTAGGAAAATACCAGATTGAATACAGAATATACAAAAACTTTTAGGAGACCTAAAAGTTTTTTAGATGCCGCATATTGCGTTACATAGAGTGATAAAATAATGTCAATTAAGGACGTAAAAAGTGGAAGCTTTACCCCACAAAAAAAAGTCGTACTCGACGACTTTTTTGATGGTCTTTACATACCATATCATTACTGAGACACCGGGGACTCGAACCCCGGACAACTTGATTAAAAGTTATATCTAAGTTGAATAATATGGGATTGTCTTGCATGTCTGGGCGGTCAAGTTGATGTAATTCCCAGCTTTTCCTTGTTTTCCTACATATCTGTTTGGGACGAAATAACTGTGATCGGCAAGTGGGGGCATCGCTGGGGGGCCCGCTTGCACGGTGATAGCGTTTTGGGACGTATATATATTTTTGTCTTAATCCACTTTATCATTTTTTAGATAGTTGCTACGTTCTTGAATTTCCATGCTTGAATCTTCATCTAAGAATGGAGTTTCGACAAGGATATCTTCATCTAATTTACCGTTAGAATTTTTTAATTCCGTTATTTTTACATATTGTAATACGTCTCCTGGTTGACATTGTAAGGCCTCGCAAATCTTTTCTATTGTATCCATTTTTACAGGCTCATTTTTTGCAAGTCTTGCCATTATAGACGCTGTTATATTTGCTTTCTTCTGCAATTCTCCCTTTTTAATTCCCCTATCAATAAGTATGTGAAATAACTTGTTGTATATAATCGGCATGATTACTCTCCTTTTTTTGTTTTAAGAATAACATAAAAATGGCATAAAAGCAATATATCTCATGTTTATGTTATATTTCTATTGACAAACTAACTTTTATTCGTTATATTTATCTTGTATTTATTATAAATATAGCTTTATCGTTACTTTTATTTTTAAAACAATGCATATGGAGGGTGATTTAATGATTAGATATTATAAACTTTTTGATATGTTAAATCGTAAGGGGTTAAAAAAAACGGATTTATTAAATGTCTTGACTTCTGGAACGCTGGCAAAATTGGGCAAAGGTAATAATATTCGCATGGATATGCTTGATAAGATATGTTCATTTTTAGATTGTCAACCGGGCGATATTATGGAATATGTGGAAGAAGAGGAGAAATTGAAAGTATGAATGTTGTTTATAAGTTTGTCCCAGAGTATGAAACAGCAGAGGAAAAGTTAAAAAAAGACATTGTTTCGTATGCTGGTAAGCTTCTTGAAATTGTCGGTTCTCGTACTTTGATTGTTGGTGTTGATGATGATGATAAACCATTTGTTATGTGTTGTGATTCTCGATTGCGGAATGCTCTTGATTTCTCTTTGATTGAATATTGATATGTGGATATGTTTAAGTTTGATTGTTCTGTTTGTTTGGCTTATTGGTTGTGTGTCTGTATGGTAAATAGCTATGGTTCGAGCGGTTGCGCCAGCGGCGCAACGCTGAACCATTACTTGACAGTATAAACATTTAAGCGTACTTTTTGGAAAAAAGGGGGTAAAATTTGGAGCCGTATAATGTGAAAGTAATTACGTATCCGGATTTAACAAAACAGTTCAGGGTGTATCATCAAGATGTTTTTTACAGGGGATATTTTCCAAAAGATCGGATTAAAAATCCATTTGACGATCAATGGACAAGGGATATAGAAACAGATATTGGTAAGCATTTTGAACATTTGTTGGTTGGGATAGTGTTTCTGAGATAGATAAAATTAATGTTTGATTTTATAGGAGTTGATTTTATGTTTTTGTTGCATATGGTTGCTGTTCGTTTGTTAGATTGGCTTGATAGTGTGTTTTTGTTTGTTAGTTGGAATTTGTAATTTTTTTTGTTGATGATTGCCGGAAAGTCCCGGCTTACCCCCGACCAGTAATACGGGGGTAGAAAAACCAGAGAGGAGACAAACAAGCTTATGTTTATTGGTGATTGTGAGACACTGGCTAATGGCCTGTATTTATCGGTCGACTGGATTTCTTTTACTATTAAAGAAAGCATGTCGTATCTTGATGTAGTATCATACTTTGGGTTGCGTATGGAAGATTTTCAAACGGGCTTAAATGGCCGCTATGGCTATAAGTCCCGTATTCAACATAGTATAGTTCCCATTCATATTTTATATGATGGTAACGATGATATGGGGGTTCACGTTGATATTTCCGGTTCTGCTGTCGGTTATTTTCTGAATGCTTATAAAGAAAAGAAAACTTGTGAGATGACCCCTTTCGGTGAACTGTCTTATTCTGTTGAATCTTTTGATTCTACGGTTCTTACTGATCTTTTAAAGGATATCATGGATAAAGGCCAGTTGACGCGGTTAGATTTGGCTGTTGACGACTTGGGCTGTCGTTATTATTCTTTAGATGAACTGACTGATATTTTTAATTCTGGTTTGTATGTTTCAAAATTCAAAAAGTGGAAGTTGAATATTGAAAAATGCAATGGAGAAACGACAGGGCATACCATTTATTTAGGCAGTCGCACCAGTGAAATCATGTTTCGTATCTATGATAAAAAGTTAGAACAAAATTCAAAAAGTGATTGTGATACCATTGACAATCCTTGGGTAAGATGGGAAATAGAATTGCATAAGGATAGGGCTTGTGCGGTTGCTTTGTATCTCATATCCGGAAATAACCTTTCGAATGCAGTAATTGGTATTTTGGCTAATTATTTACGTCTGATCGAGCGTGATAATGAGAGGAATTCCCGTTGCTCCACCTCTGATAAATGGAATGATTTTATATGTGGTATTTCTAAACTTAGTTTGTATCAGAGATCTCCAGAAAAAACACTGGAGGAAAAAAAAGAGTGGCTTATAAAACAGGTTGCCCCCACAATTTCGGCTATTTACCGTATTGATGGTGATTTAAGTTTTATCTATGATCTGATTGAGAATGGTTCTTCCCGTATTTCTGCTGAATTGCGTCATTTGATTCAAAATGCTTTAGAGGGTGTAAGCTATGATGTTGAATCGTGCATTTGATAAATTTATATTGGAGAAGCGTATTTCTGGATTAAAAGAGGTTAGTATAAGCGATTATAGGAATACCTTAACGCGGTTTCTTCGCTCTTTTGGTAATACAGAAATTAGTCAATTGGCATATGATGATGTGGGGTCCTATATACTGGGTCTTTATAAAAGCGGTCTTTCAAGGGCTACTGTGTCGACGTATGTTCGTAACGCTAGAATCTTCCTCTGTTGGGTATCGGCAGAGTATGGACTCTCCTTTGATGCTACAAAAGTTAAAATACCAAAGTCGCCGAAAAAGGTAGTACATATTTATACAGATGATGAAATCAGGGATATTTTTAAATCTATCGAATCTGCTATTCCATGGATTACGGCCAGAAACCGGGCTGTTGTTTCCTTAATGCTTGATAGTGGTATCCGCCAGTGCGAGGTATGTGATCTTCTGCGCACTGATATTGATCGTAAGCGTAATATTATGAAAGTGAGTGGCAAAGGAAGTAAGGATCGTATGGTTCCGATTGGTAGGGTATCTCTGTATTTAATAGACAGATATTTGCTACAATGTCCATATGAAAGCAGCTATGTATTTATGGGCAGAACTGGCAAGCCTATGAGCCGTAATGCTGTGAAGCTTTTTACCTATCGCTTACAGAAGGAACTTCCCTATAGTTTTTCTTCTCACCGGTTACGGCATAATTTTGCTACGAATTATTGTATCGATCATGTGCGTAAAAATGGCCAGTCCGATGTTTATGATTTAAGTATTTTGATGGGTCATGAGAGTGTAGAAACGACTAAAAAATATGAACATTTTGCACATGAAATTATAGCCGCTGAAAATAGTATATCTCATTTAGATGGTGTCTGGGAAATTGAAAAAATGACAGAATTTTGAGTAATAAAAAAAGTGCCAAAAACCTCGTATTTATAAGGATTCTGCCACTTTCGTGAGATACCGGGGACTCGAACCCCGGACAACTTGATTAAAAGTCAAGTGCTCTACCACCTGAGCTAGTATCCCA
>NZ_JBKVCZ010000051.1:0-43695 GCF_046966825.1 Hungatella sp.
AACCCGGACAGCTTTGAATACTGTGTCATCGAGGTAAACCCGCGTGTGAGCCGTTCCTCCGCGCTGGCTTCCAAGGCCACCGGATATCCCATTGCCAAGGTTGCAGCCAAGATCGCGCTTGGTTATACCCTGGACGAGATTAAGAACGCGGTTACGAAGAAGACGTACGCCAGCTTCGAGCCGATGCTGGATTACTGCGTGGTCAAGATGCCGCGTCTCCCGTTTGACAAGTTCATCAGCGCAAAGAGAACGCTGGGAACCCAGATGAAGGCGACCGGAGAGGTCATGAGCATCTGTACGAACTTTGAAGGCGGCTTAATGAAGGCGATCCGTTCCTTAGAGCAGCATGTGGACAGCCTGATGTCCTATGATTTCACGGAGCTTTCCGACGAGGAATTAAAGGACACGCTGGCCCTCGTGGACGACAGGAGAATCTGGGTGATCGCGGAGGCATTAAGACGCGGCTTCACCTATGAGACGATCCATGGGATCACGAAGATCGACGTCTGGTTTATCGATAAGCTGGCGATCATTGTGGAGATGGAAGAGGCGCTTAAGAAGGGACCGCTGACGGTGGATCTGCTGAGAGAAGCCAAGAGAATCGAGTTCCCGGACAACGTCATCGCCAGACTGACAGGAAGCTCCGAACAGGAGATTCATCAGATTCGTAAGGACAACAACATTGTGGCCGCGTTTAAGATGGTGGATACGTGCGCGGCTGAATTTGCGGCGGAGACGCCTTACTACTATTCCTGCTTTGGCAGCGAGAATGAAGCCGCATATACCAGCGGGCGGAAGAAGGTGCTTGTCCTCGGTTCCGGCCCGATCCGTATCGGCCAGGGGATCGAGTTTGACTTCTGTTCGGTTCACAGCACCTGGGCGTTCAGCAAAGAGGGCTATGAGACGATTATTGTAAATAATAACCCGGAGACGGTAAGTACCGACTTCGATATTGCGGATAAGCTGTATTTCGAGCCGCTGACACCGGAGGATGTGGAGAGCATCGTGGACATCGAAAAGCCGGATGGGGCAGTGGTTCAGTTTGGCGGCCAGACGGCCATCAAGCTGACGGAAAGTCTGATGAAGATGGGTGTGACCATTCTCGGTACGGCCGCAGAAGATGTGGATGCGGCGGAGGACCGGGAGCTGTTCGACAAGATTCTGGAGGAATGCAGTATTCCGAGACCTGCGGGCCATACGGTTTACACTGCCGAAGAGGCTAAAGAAGCGGCCCATAAGCTGGGATATCCGGTGCTGGTCCGTCCATCCTATGTTTTGGGCGGCCAGGGCATGCAGATCGCCATCAGCGACCAGGATGTGGACGAATTTATCGGAATCATCAACCAGATTGCCCAGGAGCATCCGATACTCGTAGATAAGTATATCATGGGAAAAGAGATCGAGGTTGATGCCATCTGTGACGGCACCGACATTCTGATCCCGGGAATCATGCAGCATATCGAGAGGACCGGTATTCATTCCGGCGACAGTATTTCCGTCTATCCGGCTCAGGATCTGACAGAGAAGAACATCGAGACTTTAGTAGACTATACGGAGAAGCTGGCGAGAGCCCTTCACGTGAAAGGCATGATCAACATTCAGTTTATTGTGGACGGAGACGACGTGTACATCATCGAGGTGAATCCGCGTTCTTCCCGTACCGTGCCGTATATCAGCAAAGTTACCGGAATCCCCATCGTGCCGCTGGCGACGCAGATCATCTGCGGACGGACCATCCGGGAGCTGGGCTATACGCCGGGACTTCAGCCTTCCGCGGACTATATCGCCATCAAGATGCCGGTATTCTCCTTTGAAAAAATCCGCGGCGCCGATATCAGCCTCGGGCCGGAGATGAAGTCTACCGGAGAGTGTCTGGGAATTGCGAAGACCTTCAATGAGGCGCTTTATAAGGCATTTGAGGGAGCAGGCGTGCGTCTTCCGAAGTATAAAAATATGATTATCACGGTCCGCGATTCCGAGAAGGAAGAGGCCGTGGACATAGCAAGAAGATTCCAGGCACAGGGATACCGGATTTTCTCCACCGCGGGAACTGCGAAGTTCTTAAACAGCCATGGAGTAAAGGCGCTGGCAGTAAGAAAGCTGGAACAGGAGTCCCCGAACCTGCTGGATCTGATTCTGGGACATGAGATCGATCTGGTTATCGATATCCCGCCGCAGGGGGCGGATAAGAGCCGTGACGGTTTCATAATCAGAAGAAATGCCATCGAGACAGGCGTAAACGTGCTGACCTCACTCGATACGGCGGCGGCCCTTGTGACCAGTATGGAAAACAGGGCGAATGAATTGACGTTGATTGATATTGCAACGGTTTAAAGGGCAGACGGGCGGCAGTTACAGGTTTAAATATCTGTGGCTGCCGTTTTTAGATCTCTGATTTGTGGTATTTAAAAAAGTCCAGTGTCTCGGCAATGTCGGCCTCGTCTGAAAACAGGCCGATGGCCTTTCCCACTTCAACCGCAAAATCCACATATCCCTCTGGTCTGGCTGTGATGAGACGTCCGTCGCTCACAGCCAGATTTTTGCTTGTCCGAATGGAGTTCTTTCCTTCCAGAAAACCGTATTCTTCCAGAAGATCGACGCCGGCGCAGATGGCGCAGATACAGGATTTGTCCCGGCCCAGGCTGTGAAGGAAGGCACTCAGTTCGTCTCCTCTGACATGGGCGATATCGCCGCCCGGAATGATGAAGGAGGTGACTTCGTCCGGATCGATATCCTTTAAAAATGTGTCTGCCTGAACGCAGAAGCCTTCCGATGTGCGGATCGTTCCGCTGCCTGTGTCGTCAGCGGAGCCAGCCATGCAGTAAGCACAGGGCTGTTCACCAAGAGAGGAGTATTTCATGAAATATCCCAGCAGGACGATCTCAAAGAAACAGCAGTCTTCATAAATAAGAAAGTAGTTACGCATAGTTCTGCCTCCGTAATAAAATTGATACCTTTATTATAGGTGACGCCACGTTATTTGTATAGATAAATTGACATTCTATTTATTTGATGGTAAGATTACCCTAGCTTTATAAAGAAAGGGTGAGAACGATGTAATGGTTTGTTTATAAGTAAATCAATGGAACCTGGGATGGAACGCAGCGTGCGGGCCGTCTTGTTTTGATACCCTTATAAACGATACTATTACACCGTACACACGCCCGAAAAAGAATTTCTTTTTCGTCTGTTTTCGTGAGCGGCTGGTCGGGAGGATACGTATGGATCTTTCGGAAGCTGCCGCGGGACTTAATTTGTGTTGTGGTGATGTATGGGCCACAGCTTTTTTATTTCACAGAAAAGTTCGTCCTATGAAATAAAAGCCCTCCGGGGGATGCACACTCCGCGCTAAAGAAATATGGCCGCTGAAGCGACCGCGCTCCGGCGCGAGAGTCCGGCTTGCCGGACTCTTTATTTGTAATGGGAAAGGACTCCTGCTGCGTAAAATGGAAACGTGCGCTTTGGTGGATGGCTGAAAGGTCTGTGGCATATAACGGGAACATGAAGAGAGAAAGAAGTGAAATGAATATGGAAATGATTTATAAATATCCGAGAACCCGCCATATCGAAGGCTCCAGAATCCAGGCGGGCGACGAGGATTTGAAAAATGTGAGATTCGAGGAGATCAGGGGAAAATTCGTGGTTCTGGAGGAAAAGGTGGATGGCGCCAACTGCGGCGTCAGCTTTGGGGAGAACGGCAAACTGATGCTCCAGAGCAGGGGCCATTTCTTAAACGGCGGCTATGGAGAGCGCCAGTTTGATCTGTTTAAGACGTGGGCCAGCTGCCATCAGGCGAATTTATATGAGATGCTGGGGACGCGCTATGTGATGTATGGAGAATGGCTGTATGCCAAACACACGGTGTACTATGACAGGCTTACCCATTATTTTATGGAATTTGACATTTTTGATAAGGAAACGAAATGCTTTTTAAGTACGGCTGCGCGAAGGAAGCTGCTCTTACAGTGCCCGTTTATTGTGTCGGTCCTCGTTCTGTTTGAGGGCAGGCTGGATTCTCTGGAAGAGCTGGTTTCCTGGCTTGGCAGGTCACATTTTAAGTCGGAGCGGTATGAGCAGTCCCTGCGGGAGCAGTGTGAAGGACAGGGGCTTTATTGGGAACTGGTAAAAAGGCAGACAGATATGTCCGATCTGATGGAGGGGCTCTACATCAAGGCAGAGGAGGACGGTCTGGTGAAGGACCGGTTTAAATATGTGAGAAGCACATTTTTAAACACAATTCTCGATTCGGAGACGCATTGGCTCAACCGGCCCGTCATTCCGAACCAGCTGGCGCCGGGGACGGATTTATTCTCGGATATTCCTATTCGGGAGGAGGTGTGAGTATGGCAGATCAGCAGAGACTTGAAGATTTCTTAGAGCAGAAGGGATACTGCTTTGACGCACTCCTCGCGGAATTTCGATGGCTGGAGGAGCTGGAAGACGTCATGCAGGACAGCACATGGCACCGTGAGGGAAATGTGCTGGAGCATACGAGGCGCGTCTGCCGTGCGGTCGTGTCAGGTGAAGCGTGGAAGGATTTAAACAGAGAGGAACGGGCGGTCCTTTATATGGCCGCCATGTTCCACGATATTGGAAAGAAGAGCTGTACAATGCCCTCGGCCGAAGAAGAGGGCAGAATCATTTCACCCGGGCACAGCATTGCGGGGATGAAGCGGTTTCGGGAACTGTGCTATAAGGAATTAGAGGAATGTTTTTCGATTCCGTTTACGGTCAGGGAGGAGATAGCCTGGCTGATCCGTTACCATGGGCTGCCGCTTTTGTTTATGGAGAAGGAGTCGCCTTCCATTAGCCTTGTGAGAGCAAGGGAGAGCGTCAGGCTGAAGCTGCTCTATCTTCTTGGGCGGGCAGATGTGCTGGGACGGGAGTGCAGCGACAAGACGGCGGCTCTGGAGACGGTGGAATATTTCAGGGCTTATGCCGGGGAAACAGGCTGTTATGATGAGCGGATTCATTTTGCCAATGAGTATACGCGTTTCTGTTACTTTGAGAAACAGAACATATGGCCGGAGGAATGCCTCTACGATACGACGAAGTTTGATGTCTATGTGATGGCGGGGCTTCCTCTGGCAGGTAAGGATACGTATATTCAGGAGAATTTTTCACATCTCCCGGTGATATCCCTGGATGACATCCGGGAGGAGATGGGAGTGCGGCCGAGTGAGCCTTCCGGGCCTGTTGCGGCCGTTGCGAGAGAGCGGGCAAAGGGATTTCTGCGCACGCAGACCCCATTTGTGTGGAATGCAACCAATCTGGTGCTGGACAACAGACAGAAGATATGCCGGCTGTGCAGCAATTATGGTGCAAGAGTGAATATCAGATATTTGGAGGTGCCTTACCGGGAAGTGCTGCGGCGCAATACGATTCGGGAGCGGAGTGTACCGGTGGATGTGATTAACCGGATGATCCGCCGCCTGGATATGGTAGAGCGTACCGAGGGCTTCCGGGTAAGCTTCCAGCAAAATGACGGCCGCCTGATAAAATAGAGCCGGCCGGCCGATCTGAGAAAAAGGAGTGGAGAGAGATGGTGTTTTACATTAACAAACAGGCAGTAGAGATCAAGACGAGATTCGAAAACGCACCTTTGACCTCGCCGAATGAAGCGTGTGCGGCGATCGGCATGCTGTGCAAGATATACGGGCTTCCCATACCGGAAAAGCGGGAGATGGTCAGCGAGATGAAGCAGGATCTCCACACAGCCATCGATGGGAAGCCGATCCCGTCGGAATTCGCGGAGAAAGTCTTAAGCCTTTTAGAAGGATATTTTAAAGATGATCCGGTGACAGATGAGATTTATGAGCTGCTGAAGTACAGTTATGATGAGCAGAAATAGGGTGAATGGAGCAGGATATTATTCTCATGCGATTAGAAGTTGACTGATTAACCGGGGGAAGGAAATCGTAATTCCCCTAATAAGGCAATGTTGCTTCTGCAGAGAAAGCTTTTATAACAAAAAAATGCTGACCTCCCATTCAGGAAATCAGCAATTTCTTCTAATGGAGATGACAGGGCTCGAACCTGCGACTTCTTGCGTGTGATGCAAGCGCTCTCCCAGCTGAGCTACACCTCCATAGCAACTATTTTACCACGTTGACGGGAAAATGCAAGAAAAAAATGGAAAATTAATCATAATTTATCCTGTAAAAACACAATTGAGCGGCGGAATCGTTCCCGCCGCTCTGTGCTATTGCGCAGTCTTTATTTCTTTACAAACTGCTTATCAAATTCCGGATTGAAGTAGTAGAAATTCTTGGAATCCAGATTGGACTTAATCTTTTCCAGTGCTTCGCCGAATCTCTGGAAATGAACCACTTCACGTTCACGCAGGAATTTGAGCGGTTCTCTGACTTCCGGATTGTCGATGATACGGATCAGGTTATCGTAGGTGGTTCTGGCCTTCTGCTCGGCTGCCAGGTCTTCCGTTAAATCGGTGATGGCGTCGCCTTTGGACTGGAACTCACAGGCATTAAACGGGACGCCTGCTGCGGCGG
Source organism: Hungatella sp. (assembly GCF_046966825.1). Lineage (NCBI taxonomy): Bacteria > Bacillati > Bacillota > Clostridia > Lachnospirales > Lachnospiraceae > Hungatella > Hungatella sp. The sequence goes on from NZ_JBKVCZ010000051.1 coordinate 6,510, forward strand.
TCGGCCACAGAGCTGTGGTGTGATCGACGTAGTAGGCGTCAAAGCCTGCAGTCTTTGCCTGCTCCGGCGTTAAATTTTTCGTCAGCTGGTAAACGATGGCGCAGATCATCTCCAGATGGGCCAGCTCTTCCGTGCCGATATCCGTTAAAAGTCCGCCAACTTCCTTGCATGGCATGGAGTAACGTTGGGAAAGATATCTCATGGAAGCAGCCAGCTCTCCATCAGGACCACCAAACTGGGTGATGATGAGAGATGCCGTCTTCGGGCATGGCGTCGAAATTTTTACTGGAAACTGAAGCCGTTTTTCATAATTCCACATTAGACAGTACCTCCTTCCCACGGAAGCGGACCGTCAGACCAGGTAAAATGCTTCTGTCCCGGATACTTCGTATGGGTTTCTGATTTGTTGTTGGTATCGGGGCAGACACAGTCAACCGTCAGCGGTTCAAAATTCTCTGCGTACGTCTGCATCAGCTGTTTTCTCTGCTTCATGGCGTCGCTGAATGCCTTTAAAGCGTTGTCGTCAAGAGGATGGGTGTCAAGGAACAGGGTCAGATCATTGACTGTGAAGCTGATTTCATTAATCTGTTTTAACATTGTTTCGCGGTCTGCCATTATTTACCACCTCCAGTCACATAAAACGGTAAGTCGAGACAAGGGAAGATCGTTCCGTGCTGTAAAGCGGCAGCAGGCTCATATGGCTGTTCCCAGGGCTGCATCGGTACTGTCGCGATAGCCAGTGTTAAAGCGGCGGCAGGTGTACTCTTGTCACTGTCGGATTTTCCGCAGCCACATGAACTGTTTGAATTCAAATTCATAAGAACACTCCTTTCATGTTGCGTTGTAAAGTATCTTCTTTTCTAGTATCTGCACGGAAGATAAAAATACGATGCAAAAAATATGCCAGAATAACCATTTGCCTTATTGTATAATGGACCAGAATAAAATATAATGGTAGATATCACTAGGATAACAGGAGATCAGAACATTGAATGACAAGAAATTTGCAGTATTAATCGATTCGGATAACATTTCAGCAAAGTACATCAGCTATATTCTGGCTGAGATGACAAAGTATGGTGTCATTACATACAAAAGGATATATGGAGACTGGACAAGCTCTCAGATGGGAAAGTGGAAACAGGAACTCCTGGAAAATTCAATTACACCGATTCAGCAGTTTTCCAATACCGTGGGAAAGAATGCCACCGACTCTGCGCTGATTATCGATGCCATGGATTTGCTGTATACCGATAACGTGGATGGATTCTGTATTGTTTCGAGTGACAGCGATTTTACGAAGCTGGCCAGCCGGCTGAGGGAATCGGGAAAGGAAGTCATCGGCATGGGTGAGGAGAAGACTCCGAAATCATTCCGCGCCGCATGTACTGTGTTTACCAATTTAGAGATCCTGCTTGACCAGGATGAGGAGAGCGTCAGCGGAGTAACGGTAGGACGGGAAGTCATCGAACAGGATATCGCTTCTATTATACTGGAGAACGACGATATGAATAAGGCTACTGGTCTGGGAGAAATTGGGAATCGTCTTGTAAAAAAATATTCTGATTTCGACGTCAGAAGCTATGGTTACAGCTCTCTTTCGAAATTTCTGGAGGAAATGGATAGTTTTGAACTGAAGAAATCAAATAATGTAGTAACGGTTCGCATAAAGGACAACCGAACCAGGAAACAGGAGCTGGATGATTACGCCATAAAGCTGGTGAGAAACAGCGGAAGGAACGGCCTGGAGCTGGCCGCTCTGGGCAACGGCATGCACAGGAAGTATGGGGATTTCAAGGTCAAGGATTATGGCTACTCCACATTTTCCAAGTTTGTGCAGAGTATCAGCCAGTTAGAGGTCCGGGAGAATAAGACAAACAACAAAGTCGTCTTCATCAGACAGGAGTAATACGGAAGGAAAGAGGGAATAACGATGGTAAGTTACAGCTTTGGTACAAGGCTGACCAGACTTTCCGATGGAGAGAGACGAGAGGGTGATGACGCCTGTATTACAGTCATGACGCTGGAGGAGTTCCGGGAGGCGAAGGAGACGTACCTTCACCGGAAGGTACTGCTGCATTCCATGGAGAATATCCATTACTGCAAGGCGGAGGCGTACGGCGGCTGCACGATGGGGACTTTTATGATTCCCAATAAAAATGATCTTTTGGGCGAGAAGTTCTCCTTTGGCTTCTATGTGACGGACAGTGAACTGATTCTGATCGACGAAGGAGATATGCTGACTGAGATCATCAAACGGATGGAGGACATTGCGTCGAAAGAAGGGACTGCCCATTCCCATGCTGGAGAGGAGAGGGCGAAGGAAAAAGGGACGCCTGCCGCTCCCGCGGAGTTTCTGATCCTCTTAATGGATTATCTGATCCGCAACGATGTGCTTTTCCTGCAGAAGTATGAGGCGAAGCTGGAGGACATGGAGGACGAGCTGCTGGATCATCAGCCGAAGAATTTTTATGAGACGGTGATTGTGAGCAGAAAGGAACTGCTTGCACTGCACACCTACTATGAACAGCTGATCTCTCTGGGAGAGGAACTGGAGTCCAATGACAACCACCTGTTTTCCGAAGGGGAATGCGCCGGTTTCGGCATGTTCGCCAGCCGGGCCAGCCGCCTTCACGATCATGTGGAGATGCTGCGGGAGTATGTATTTCAGATTCGGGAGATGTACCAGTCTCAGATTGCCTCCAATCAGAACCAGATCATGAGCTGGCTGACCGTGGTGACGACGATCTTTCTGCCCCTCAGCCTGTTGGTAGGCTGGTACGGAATGAATTTTGCCAATATGCCGGAGCTTCGATGGAAATACGGCTACGCAGGGATGATTCTCCTGAGCGTCGTAATTGTAGCGGTCGAGATTTGGTTTTTTAAGAAAAAGAAGATACTATAGGAGAACGCGATGGAAAACAAGGAAAAAGGCTCGTTTGTCGGCAGTGTGCTTCTGTCTTCCCCGGTGTGGGATGCAGAAAAGTTAAAAAAGGATTTGCTGGATGAGTGGAATATCAGCGTACCGGATGAGGAGGAGGCGGATAACGACACCATCGTATTCGAGGCAGATAATTATATGGTAGCCATCAGTCTGATGCCGGCACCTGTGCCTGCGGGAGAGGCGGAGTATTACGCTAAGTCCAATTATTTCTGGAAAGGCGCTGTGGACGCGGCCAGTGAGCACCAGGCCCATATTCTGGCTGCCGTGGTCGGAGGAAGGGAAAATGATCCGTTTGAAGCCGGTAAGCTTTACGTAAAGATTTCTTCGGCCTGCTTAAAGCAGGAGAATGCGCTGGGAATTTATACCAGCGGAACCGTGTTTGCGCCGGAGATGTACTGCGCCGTGGCGGAAGATATGAAGGAGGAAGAAGAGACGTATCCGATTTTAGACTGGATTTATTTTGGCCTGTATCAGACGGAAAAAGGGATGAACGGGTATACATACGGCATGACTGCTTTTGGGAAGGATGAGATCGAGGTGTTGGAAAGCGCGGCTGCGCCAGCCGAGCTTCACGAATTCCTCTTTGATATTGCGAGCTATGTGCTCCGTGATGATGTGCTTTTAAAGGATGGGGAGACCATCGGCTTCACGGAAGACGAGAAGCTTCCGATTACCAGGTCGAAAGGTGAGGCGGTGGAAGGCGACAGTATAAAGATCGCCTTCATGCCTGCTTAAGAAATCAGGAACCGCTTACCAGATGCCCAGAAAATTCTGCATGGACAGGCTGACCAGGGAAATTCCGATCCAGCAGCACAGGCCCAGAAGAATCGGTTTCATTCCTGTTTTTACGAGGGTGACCAGGTTGGTATTGGTCCCGATGGCGGCCATGGCCATGATGATGAAGAACTTGCTTAAATCTTTCAACGGTCCCGTAACCGTGGCGGGAAGATGAAATACGGTGGTCAGTACGGATGCGAGAAGGAAGAACAGAACGAAAAACGGAAATATTTTTGCGATTTGAAAGGTATTTCCGGAGCCGCTCTGTTCTTTTTTTGTGCGGTAAAATGCCAGAAACAGGGTGATGGGTATAATCGCCAGGGTTCTGGTTAGTTTAACAATGGCGGCGGCCTCCAGCGTATTGCTTCCGTAGATTCCGTCCCATGCAGCAGCGGCGGCCGTGACGGAGGAGGTATCATTGATGGCGGTGCCGGCAAACAGCCCGAATCCCTCGTTGGAAAGCCCTAAAGCGGCGCCGAGCGCGGGGAAAATTAATGCGGCGGCAATGTTGAACAGGAAGATAACGGAGATAGACTGTGCGATCTCCTCGTCGTCCGCCTCGATGACCGGCGCAGTTGCCGCTATGGCAGAACCGCCGCAGATGGAAGAACCGACGCCGATTAAGATGGCGCTCTTCGTCGGGATCTTCAAGAGCCGGAAGAGCAGAACCGCTATGAGAATCGATGTGGTGATGGTGGCCAGGATGATGGGGAGAGACTGCCTTCCCTTTTCCAGAACCACGGATAAGTTCATGCCGAAGCCGAGTAAAACGACGGCGTACTGGAGAATCTTCTTAGATGTAAATGCGATCCCGGGGCGGAAAAGCTCCTTTCCCTTTATAAACGGGGCAATAGCCATTCCGATTAAGATGGCACAGACGGGGCCGCCCACTACTGGAAAGAGTCTGCCTAAAAACCAGGCCGGTATGGAGATGGCGAGACAGATCAGAAGCCCTGCGGTATATTTTTTCATAGTTAAAAATTCCTTTCTTGTTCGATATTATTATGAGATCATGGGGATAAATTTATTCCAGCGGGCAACGGGTCAAGTGTATGCCTGCTTGAAAATTTGACTGACCATGGAAACTGTTACCATTATACAGAAGGATAACCATAAAATAAAATTCTAAATATTTATTTATTGATAAATATATGTTATGATATAGAGAAAGGAACGTATTTTACAAAAGGAGGAAAGTTCAGATGCTGGATTTTCGGATGGATACATTTCTCGCCGTATGCAGATGCATGAATTTTACAAAGGCGGCGGAGGAATTGAACATTACACAGCCTGCTGTGTCGCACCATATTCACTATCTGGAGGAACACTATCAGGTAAAGCTGTTTGAGTACAGCGGTAAAAAGATCGGACTTACGGAGGCGGGGAAGATGCTTTTGTCGGCGGCAACGACGATGCAGCACGATGAGCTTCATTTAAAGCAGGCGCTCAAGATGTCGGATGGCGGCGGGCGGCGTCTCGTGTTCGGGGCGACTATGACTGTGGGAGAGTACGTTCTCCCGGAAGCGCTGATGCGGCTTATGGACGCCCAGCCGGATATTTCTGTGAAAATGGTGGTGGCCGACACCCAGGATCTGCTGCGGAGCCTTGACGAGGGGGAGATCGAATTTGCAGTGGTAGAGGGCTTTTTTCAAAAAAAGGAATACGATTTTCTCGTCTACGACAGAGGGAAATTTGTGATCGTGGCTTCGCCGGAATATCAGTTTCACAGCGAGGGTAAGGTGATCGAGGATCTGACGCAGGAAAGGTTCTTTATCCGGGAGCCGGGATCCGGTACAAGATATGTGTTCGAGCGGTATCTGGAAGGCAAGAACCTTCTGATTCACGATTTTGAGGACCTGATGGAGATCAGCAACATTGGCGCTATCAAGAGCCTGGTGGCAGATGGACGGGGAATCACATTTTTATATGAGGCCGCTGTGAAGAAGGAACTGGAAGATGGCCGGTTGAGACGCGTGGTGCTGGAAGACTTTGAGCTCAGCCACGATTTTACTTTTATATGGAGAAAAGACAGCATTTACTCCGAATATTACCGTGAACTGTACCGTCTGCTCCGGGGAGAATGACGGATAGAATGACGGAGGGAATGACGGAGGGAATGACGGAGGGAATAACAGCGGGAATAACGAGGATATGGAAGAACGGCGTGGAGCTGGGCCGGTTTGTCTCTGCTTTATCGAAAACACTCTTGACAGAATTAACTGTATCTGTTATTGTTACAGTGTAAACTGAAATGATAAAAGTTACAGTTTGCTGCGAAATGCAGTAAAGTGTGTGAAATGGAGTGATAAAGATGAAGAGGGGAAGATCGAGGAGACGCCGCCGTCAGGCCAGGCTGGTGATGTACGGTGGAACGGTCATTTTACTGGCTGCGGTTCTTGGAACGGCAGGTCTGGCTTTTGGACGGAGATCCGGCGGCAGAAGGCCGGAATCCGCAGTGGAAGAGAGCAGCACGGCCTCTGTGGCGGAACATCTGGCAGGGACGGTAACGGCTTACGAAGGCACAGTCGTCGAAGGGATTGATATTACCGGAAAGAGCCGGAGCGACACCGAGAAGCTTCTTTTGGAGAAGACGAAGGGGCTGTCTGTGGTCTGGCAGGATGAGACCGTGACGGCGGAGGAGGAAACCGGAGGAGCAGTCAGGAGAATTCTGGATGAGATTTACGGAAACGGGCAGATGAAAACTGGAACATTCGGTTTCGATATGGATGCTCTGGAGGAGTCCTTCCGTGCGCTGGCTAAGGAGCTTGCCGGTAAATGGAACCGCGCGGCGGCCGATTCCCAGCTTGTCTCCTTTGATAAGGAAACAGGCGTCTATACCTATTCGGAGGCGAAAGCTGGAAGAACGCTGAATGAAGATGCGCTGGTACAGGGCCTGATGGAGGCGGTAAAAGCTGGAAATTATGCTGCGGTGGAACCGGAATTTTCGGAGAGCTCCCCGAAACGCAGCGCGGCGCAGGCAAAGGAACAGTATCAGGTTATCGGAAGTTTTACGACGAAGACGACAAGCAACAAAAACCGGAATGAGAATATTCGTCTGGCGGTGGAAGCGATCGACGGCAGGATTCTGAAGCCGGGTGAGGAATTTTCCTTTAATCTCGCCACTGGAAACAGGACGAAGGAGAAGGGATACCAGCCTGCCGGAGCATACCGGAACGGCGTGCTGATTGAAGAACCGGGCGGCGGTGTGTGCCAGGTATCTACCACGCTTTATAATGCCATTGTGAGTTCGGGGCTTTCGGCGACGGAACGCCATTCCCACAGCTTTACTCCGAGTTACATACAGCCGGGAGAGGATGCCATGGTAAGCTTTGACGGCTATGCCGGGCCGGACCTTAAGTTTGTAAATTCAGAGCCGACAACGGTGGCAGTCCGTGCCTCTCTGAAGGATAACACACTGAAGATATCCATAGTGGGCCTTCCGATTCTGGAAGATGGCGTGAAGGTGACCATGCGTTCCGAAAAGGTAAGGGACGTAGAACCACCGGCTCCGGTGTACGAGGCCAATGACGGGCTTCCGGCAGGTACGGAGAAGATTGTGGATCAGGGGCAGAAAGGCGGAGTCTGGAAGACCTTCCGCGTAGTGACCAAAGACGGCAATGTCTTGGAAGAGACTCCGCTTCACAATACGACATACCGTGGTAAGGCATCGGTAATTCAAAAGAACGAGAACGCAGCAGAAACCGGTGAGTCTTCGGCGGAGGCGGGAGCAAACGAGAGTGCGGCCGACGGACAGACGCAGGAGAGTGCAGGGCAGGAGAGTGCTGGACAGGGAAATGCAGGGGAGGAAAGTGCCGGGCAGGGAAAAGCTGGACAGGAAAATGCCGGGCAGGGAAACGCAGGCCGGACGAGTGGCGCCGGAGATGCAGCAGGTGGAAACGCAGGACAGCAGGAAACGGCGCAGCAGCAGGCAGTTCCCCAGCAGGAACCGGCGGCGGGCGCAGATGCAGACGCAGTCGTGGTACCGGCTTTTCCGGGACGTAGCGAATAGAGGAAGATTAGTAGGCTGGATAGGTGAGATAGGATATATGAAATTAAAAGCAATAAGAGCCAAAGTGAATTTATAAGAAAGTAGACTGAGTTTGACAAATTTCTGAGCAACAATTAGACTATAAGGAGAGTTTCCATTAGGCACATAAGGCATGCTGGAGATTATTTATACTGGAGGTATTTATGAACAATAAAATAATTATTGTCGAGGGTTATCTTGCTTCTGGAAAATCCACATTCGCATTAAAATTATCAGAATCATTGAAAATACCGTATTTTATTAAAGATACATTTAAAATTGCACTGTGTGAAAATATATCAGTGAATGATAGGAATGAAAGTAGTCGTTTTTCTACAGTTACTTTTGATGCAATGATGTATGCAATAGAAAGATTATTTGAAGTTGGATATCCAGTTATTATTGAGGGGAATTTTGTACCTGAAGGCGTAAAAAGAATAGACGAGTCCAAGATTATAAGAGGAATAATAAACAAATACTCCTGCAAATCGCTTGTTTTCAAATTTTCTGGTGATACAAAAATCTTACATAGACGTTTTATTGAACGTGAAAGACTACCTGAGCGTGGACAGGTAAATAAAATGGGGTTTGAACCATCCTATACTGAGTTCGATGCGTGGTGCCATAATCTCGATAAATTTGATGTTGGTGGAAAAGTCATAAAAATTGATACAACTGATTTTAGTAAGGTCAATTTTGAAAGATACATTGAAGTTGCACGATTATTTATTGATTCAAAAAGTGGCACAACATAAAGCTGGTGAGCATAAGGCACAGATACAAATATGGATGATTCAATAGTGGCAAGCAGTGTATGAGTGTACGCACTCATACGGTTTGACTAATCTGATGGGGCGGCTATGCGTCCATTGGACGCTGGTCTATGAACGGATATTTAGACTGCCGGAGATGGAGCATACATCCCTGTTACAGTGGTCAGTAGATAGGAAGTAAGGTAACAATACCTGTACTTCTCTAAACTTTCCCTTTGTATATACACATGGAGTAGAAAGTCCGATTTATCGAACTTTCCCGAATATAATATACCTGTAATTTCGTGGTTTTTATATCGTCATTTTCTCGTAATCCTGCTACCAAGAGATTTTGACAAGTTATGAGGCGATTTGGCAAGAAAATAGGCGTAATTGAAAATTGGAGGTGGTTGAAAATGTATGATGTAATGTACGATACACGAAAAGATTTGCCATGTAAAGCGTTACACGATTTGTTTTTTGCAGTAGGTTGGTCTGATGGAGAAATAACGCCTGTTATGCTGGAAAATTTTAATATAGGTTTTATTAATTCAACGCTTGTTTTTTCGGCATGGGTAAATGGAAAATTGGTAGGTTGTATAAGAGTGCTTAGTGACCAAATGTTTCATTCCGTTATATATGATTTAGCGGTACACCCTGAGTTTCAAAATCAAGGAATTGGAACAGAGTTGGTCTATAAATGCAGAGAAAAATTTCCGGATTCGGAATGGTTGGTGCAAACAGAATCAGCAGAGGCTTTCTATGAAAAAATTGGGTTCAACGTGAATAAAGATATTTTTTTGAGCATTCCATGCAAGTGGTTCTAGTGTTCCGTTAAAGAGGAGTAACACGATTTTAAGAGATATTTGCAGATCTTTATTTCATGTGGATTTGTGAGGGGCTTTATAAAACAAGGTAAATAGTTTTAAAACACCTTTTTGAGTATTGGGTAATTAGAAATAACGTATGAAATGCCATTCAAGATAAGAAGAGCCTTTTAAAGCCTGATCTTGTCCTGAATGGCTTTATTTATGGCATTAAATCCTCAGTGGCGAGACACGGTTATATCCGTGACGTGAGGGTGGACGGCTTTTCCATGATTAATGTGAAATATCCGTTCCATTTCTTCTTAAACTGGAATCCGGCATACAGCTACTGCGAGCTTCCATTGGGCTATGAGGGAGAGATGCCGGTCCACTGGGAAAAGCTTCTGGAAGCTATTCCAGCTTCCGTTCCGAAGACAAAGGTCAGTGATCTTACAATTGAGAATGTAACGGCATGGAATGAACCGGAGTATGACGGCATCAGCCGGGCGTTCCACATGGAAGGCTTTGAGGATCAGCCCATTGAGCATGTAGTATTTAAGAATGTATCGCTGGCGTGCCGGGAGTTTGGAGTGATCAATCACACGAAGGATATCGAGTTCCAGAATGCTACAGTGTCCGTATCCGGGGCTCGTGATGAGAAAAATGACAGCTACGATAACCGGTAATTTGATACGGCCTTAGATATTGCTGATCGGTGTGTGCTAACTGATAAAGCTGGCCGAAACTCTGTTTTGGAACATACCAGTCTCCTTGTCCATATATTGTAGTATATTAGGAAAGGAGAAGTTTAAAATGAATGAAAATAATTCCTGCAATTGCAGATTAGAGCATGTACACGAGATCGTAGGGAGTACGTTTATCGCAGAGTACTGCAAGGATCCTCATAACCATCGATTTGCAACGGTTTCTGATGAGGCGATTCCTTACATGGGCAGCCATGTTCACAATATAAAGTTCCGTACAGATTCTTATGACGGCCATTACCACGAGTTCTGCGGGACGTCTTCTGCCGCGATACCGGTTGGAGGCGGCAAGCATATTCATTTTGCCAAGGCGTATACGACTTCCGCAGATGGACATGTTCATGAGTTTCAGGTGGCATCTTTGATTGATAATCCAATCGAATAGTATGGAAAGCTGGCATAGGAGGAAAATCCTGTGCCAGTTTTTGGGGTTAGTGGGACTGGCAGTGAGTAGAAAAGTCTTATTTTCCTAACTTAACCACTTAAAACAGTAATTGACAAGCGTATAGGAATGTAGTAAAATAAAAATGACTACAAAAAAGTAGTCAAAAATGACGTGGCCATGTCATACTGCATTTAGAAGTATTATATTATCTATGGGAAGAGAGGTTTATACCATGAAAAAAGTAATCGGCAGTTCATTGGCACTAATATTAAGTCTCACCTGTTCCTTTTACGCATTTGCAAATGGAGCCCCAAGTGAAGCTGAAATTCAAAAATGGGTATATGAGTCAAATCTTAGATCTAACCCGATAGCTGAACTTGAGGGGCTTGCCCCTCGTACTGCGGCGCTTGTGGCAAGTGATGTTGGAATTGAATATTCCGGATTTGGAGATTACGGGTACGCATGGGGGTATACTGATGTGAAAGATGGTGATACAGACGTTTATCACTACACAAGAACCGAGTTGAGAATAAAATCTAGCAGTACACCGCTTGCAACTGCAAAAGAATATGGTTATGGTGAGGTTCATGCAGAAACAGAAGATGTAGCAGGTGCAATACACCACACAGACGCTTATGGTAAGGTTGCTTGGGGATTAAAATAAAAAAGAACATATAAACACTGATTAATAGTTTAAAAACAACTATTCCAGAGAAAAAATATTCTCTCTGGAATAGTTGCTATAATGTGGAGAGAAGGTAGTATGGCAAAGAGCAGTCATTCAAAATTAATTGTTATAAAACTGGTGCTTATGGCAATCCTTTTTGTTATTATCATTTCAGGCATTTCACTATATGTGTACCCGAAGAGTCAAAGAGGTTCTTTTTATTCTCCAAATGTAGAAAATAATATAACTTCTAATGCAAAGGAACATTATATCCGTTTGGCTGATAATTATCTGGACGATGATGACTTAAGCAAACTATATAAAATAGATAATGCTGAGGATTTATTAAAAAAATTTAATGAAGAATTGAATGAGCAGTACGATTTTTATGAGATAACATTTCAAGCATTTCAGTCCTTAAACGCTCTGGAAATCGATGATAAATTTTTTAAGAAATACGGAAAGAAGAAAGAAACTATTAAGAACCAGAAAATCAAAATTAATGGAACGTTACGTTACGTTTCCTCCTTAAATACAATTCAGGTTAACCAAAGGGCATATGATAAATTTTTAAATAATATTTCCGAGGGAAGGGGATTCCAGGATCAAGATTTTTTATTTGATGAAAAATCAATTCCTGTTATACTGGGCCATGATTATAAGGAATACTATCATATTGGAGATATTTTTGAACTTAATTATCTGGAGACAGATAGAAAAATGGAGGTAATTGGTTTTTTTAAAGAAGATATTGCTTTGCGTATTGACGATATCGAATATATGTTAAATACTTACATATGCAGTCCGTATTTTCAGATAAAAAAGTCTCCGTCCACTAATGCTGAAAGGATATTTCAACTACGTTATTATCTCGAGAAAAATCAAGGATTCATCCAATATACAATTCAGAACACTGATGATTATATGACAGATGAAACCATGATTTTAAAAGATCGAGAAGAGGCAGTTAAAAAAAGGGCTGCGCAATTTGGCCTTGATTACACAATTCTTATGTATCCCAGTGAAATAATTTTAATTGACAATAACAAAAACTGATGATATTCTATTCATGTGACTACTATTATATAGTCAATAGTAAAACGTGGAGAAATCACTATGTACAATAATCTCACAACTTCCGAACAGGCTATCATGAATGTGTTATGGGAGAGTAAGCAGTGGATGACAATCAATGAATTAATAGAATATTTTGAAAAATCAGGCAAAATCTGGAAACGTCAAACTGTCAATACATTTCTGACTAGACTGATCGGAAAGAATCTTGTAGTTAAAAATGGGCGAAAATATATTTATGCTTACACAAGAGCGGAATTCGAGGCCCGTAAAGCTACTGAAATGCTCGACTCTTTTTATGGTAGCTCTTTAAAGAATTTTATAGTTGCCTTATCCGGCGGTCATTCTATAAGTCAGGAAGAAGTGGAAGAATTAAAAGCATATCTTGACAAGTTACAGCCATACGAGGAGATATAAAGTGAATATTGTCTTCACCATGTGCTTTACCGGAAGTTTTTTGTTCGCTCTGTACTTGGCGATCTTATATCTTTTCGGAGAATTTTTAAACAGTAATTGGAAATATCATATACTAAGACTGGTACTGTTTTTTTTCCTGGCTCCGCTGGGGCTTTTTAAATTACTTATTCGTCAGTCATTGCCATCTGTTAATTTTCGGTTAAATAACGATCTTCCTATTTTAATAACAAGCCCCGACAGTGTGTATGCCAATATTGTGCTTCGGACCAATGCAATAATTGTGTTCGTTTGGCTGAGTATAACTTCAGGTATATTTATCTGGCAGCAACTAAAATATATTCGTTTAAAAAAAAAGATTATGGTGTCAATGACGGAAATCACTGATTCAACGCTTTTAAATTATCTGAATATATGTCGAAAAAATATAGGAATTAAAAGAAAGGTAAAAGTATTTCAATCAGAGTTTTTAAGCCCTTTTACAACCGGGGTATGTGTTCCTGTGATTGTTATGCCTGCATATCTGCCTTTTGAAAAACAAAAATTAATTATAAAACATGAATTGATCCATATCAAACGCTATGATTTTCTAATCCAATTTCTTCGACGCCTGGTTACATGTTTTTACTGGTTTAATCCGCTGGTTTATATTCTGGATGTTCAGTTGGAAAAAATTGTGGAAATCTCCTGTGACAGATCTGTTATTTTGGATATGGGGCAGAAGGAGAAAAAGGATTATGCAATGCTTATTATCGATATGGCTTCTTATGACATACAATATCGAAGTGTCTTTATATCTTCATTCAGTCGAAATGTGAGATATCTTAAAGAAAGGATGAATCTGATTATGAGACCAGAAAAAAAATATGGAAAAGGATTACCTGCGGTAATTCAGACTGTAGACAACTAGCCTCCTAATAGGAGGCGGTTGTCTTTTTTCTTTCACTCAGGATTTCGATGTAGTATAATAGTACTATACGAAAGTGAGGTTTTTTCTTATGATGGGGAAAAAAGATTATTCAGAACGTTCTCAGGTACAGATTGCAAGCCTGGATGACCTCGTCCCTTCCGGTCATCTGGTTCGAAAGCTGGAGGAAGCCATTGATTTAAGCTTTATTTATGACGAGGTTAAAGATCTCTACAAACCTTATGGCAGGGAAAGCATTGATCCCGTTGTATTAATGAAAATCGTGATCCTCCAATACGTGTTTGGCATCCCTTCCATGCGCAAAACAATCAAAGAGATTGAAGTGAATCTTGCTTACCGCTGGTATCTGGGATACGGCCTGTATGAGGATATCCCTCATTTCTCTACCTTTGGGAAGAACTATACCAGACGCTTTAAGGATACGGATCTTTTTCAAAAGATATTCTCCCGGATTCTAATGGAGGTGGATGCCTGTGGTTTCCTGGATACGGAAAGTCTTTTTATTGATGGTACCCACATCAAAGCCAGTGCAAACCCTCATAAATATCAGAATGAAACCATGGAAAAAGAAGCCCGATGTTACGAAAAGGAGCTGCAGGAGGAAATAGAGAAGGACAGGCTGGAACACGGGAAAAAGCCATTGAAAGAAAAAGAGTCCACGCCAGAGACCATAAACAAAAAGGTCAGCACTACCGATCCCGACAGTGGCTGGTTCCACAAAGGGGAACACAAGCAGGTGTTTGCTTATGCAGCCAATACCTGCTGTGATAAAAATAATTATGTCATAGATTTTGAAGTGACAGCAGGGAATGTCCACGACAGCGTATCCTTTTGGGAACTGTACCGGAAAGTAAGCGAACGGGTAAAATATCCTAAATACTATGTAATGGATGCAGGCTATAAGATACCAGCAATCGCAAGAACGCTAATCGAGGAAGGAAAGGTTCCGGTTATGCCCTATAAACGTCCAATGACAAAGAAAGGGTATTTTCGAAAAAGCGATTATGTATATGATGAATACTTTGACTGTTATTTATGCCCGAATAATCAGATCCTAAAATACAGCACAACAAACCGTGATGGATACCGAGAATACAAAAGCGATGGAAAAAAGTGTAAGGATTGTCCGTACCAAAACCAATGTACAGGAAGCAAAGACCATGTAAAGGTGGTAAGCCGCCATGTATGGGAGGGGTACATGGAAAAGGTGGAGGAAATCCGTCATCAGACAGGGATGAAAGAAATCTATCAGAAACGGAAAGAAACCATCGAACGAGTCTTTGCAGACGGAAAAGAAAAACATGGAATGAGATATACACAGTACAGAGGATTGGCAAAAGTGACAATGGAGCTGACCCTTTTATTTGCATGTATGAATCTAAAGAAACTGGCAATCTGGAAATGGAGAAAGGGCGGGCTAAGGAAACCCTGTTCTTTTGTCTGTATATTCGAACCAATATATCTCTATATAAAATTCAAAATGGTTCCGGGTGCATCGCACCAGGAACCATTTTGTCTACAGTCTGGATTACCTGCGGTAATTATTGTATTCATGGTTTTATGTAGCAGTTTTACTGCATTTGCATACCAGCCCCCAACAAAACTTAGTATGAACTGGAATTCTTCTGTTACTTCATTGCCTGACTTTAATTCTGCTGATCGCATAGTTTTTGAAAGCGGTAACTATTTTGCTGGGCAGGCATTTCCTTCAATCCGGTATGATACTCAATTTACCGACATCAATGGGAATGTTTACAAAATAGAAGATTTTCCTGATTCTCATTATGCTGCATGTGAACACGATTTTGTTGAGGGAACATATTCTATGCATTCAAAAAAAGCAGATGGCAGTTGTATCACAAAATACTACGAAGCTCAGCGCTGCAGCAAATGTGGTCATTTAGAAATAGGCTCATTAATAGATACGGAAACGCATGATGTCTGTCCGCATAAATAAATTTAACAGCGCTAAACTACCATAACAGTCCTTTCGAGGGCTGTTTTTTTGCTTCATGGTTACTCCAAATCATACAAAATGCAAAAAAACAAAGAAGGGTATTGACAATAAATTGTGCAAGGAATATAATGATCGACATAGAGTACACGTGTACGCAAATAAAAAGTGCATATACAAAAAACCCGATTACAAATAGCAGAAATAAATTTAATGAAATATAACCAAATAAATGAATGCGTATTTGGGAAAATTAACGAATGCCGGTGAAGGGAGAGAAAGGAGAGGGCAAAAAAATACCCTGAGAGTTTATCGGTCTGCCGCGAAACATACGGATAAACAGTCAGGATACCTTATTCAGTACCATTCTAAATGATTTAAGTAAAAAAGTAAAGGTTTCTTTTCATTAAAATTTATATATTACAGTTGTTAAACAACCATATTTCAGGAGGTTCTATATGAAAAGAAGATTTGTTGCTGCGATACTGGCCGGAGTCATGGCGTGTTCACTGGCAGGATGCAATACGAAGTCACCGATGGCAGGAAAAGAAGAGACGACAACGGCCGCCGGTACCCAGGCAGGCTCGGATACCCAGGCTGCCTTAGCAGAGGGAGAGACAGATAAGCAGGCGGAAGCCGCAGGCCCGATCACCATTCAGTTCTGGAATGCATTTACAGGAACGGACGGCGATGTGCTGAGGGAGATTGTGGACCGCTATAATAAAGAGAATACCAGAGGAATTACGATTGAGATGGATATCATGCCGGCCAGCAGCTTAGAGGAAAAACTCCCGGCAGCCATCGCTTCCAAGACAGCGCCCGCTCTTATTATCAGAGGTAATTTTGATACGGCAACTTATACGGATAATGGAATTTTGACGCCGCTTGATGATTTCTTCGAGCAGACCGGAGCGGATGCCTCGAATTTCAGTGATGCATCTCTTCAGGCGCTTCAGTACCAGAAGGTACAGATGATGATTCCGATGCAGGTTCATTCCACGTTCCTTTACTGGAATAAAGACCTGTTTGAAGCGGCGGGACTTGATCCTGAGACACCGCCGGCAACATGGGAAGAGGCGGCCGAGTATGCGCTGAAGATCTCTGATCCGTCCAGAAAGCTTTATGGAATCGGTTTCCCGATCAGCGGCGCGCCCTGCTATTTTGATGCAATGTTCAAGTCCAACGGCGGTGACGTCTTCTCTGCAGACGGTAAAAGTTCTGTTCTGGACAGTCCTGAGAACTTAAAGACCCTTCAGTATATTCAGAATCTTGTCAATCAGGGGGCTGCGCCGGTTGGATCTACAGGAGCCGATACGGATAACTTAATGCTTGCCGGACAGATGGGAATCTATTGCGGCGGTCCATGGCTGATCAGCGGACTGAAGGAAGCGGAGATCAATTTTGGTGTTACGGGAATGCCTGCAGGGGACAAGGAAGCTGCCGGTGTTATCGAGGTCCAGGGCTTTGGAGTCACCTCCACGGCCAGTGAAGAAGAAAAGGCGGCGGCTTACGACTTTATCGCCTACTGGAATTCAGACACGACTTGTAAAGAATGGTCCCTGCGCAACGGATATCCGCCATATTTAAAGTCTCTGGCAGAGGATGCAGACATCAAAGCGGATGCCACAGTCAATGCGCTGTCTTCTATCTCTGAGTTTGGATTTTCCTTTGCACCGGGAATTAAATCTGTAAAACAGGTCAATAACGACATTTTATTCCCCATGATCGAAAATGTAGTGGCCGGCAACGACCCGCAGGAGGAACTGAGCAAGGCGTCGGAGAGCATCAACAAGCTGCTTTCTGAGTAGACAGCAGTACATAGAGGTGATTTCATTGAATAATATAAAAACCAGAAAGTCCCCTTCACGTTCATTCGGCAGAAAGAGAGGAAAGTCCCCCTCACCTTCGTTCGGCGGAAAGTACTGGAATAAACCGGATCGGGTAGCATATTTATTTATGCTGCCCTCCATCCTGGTACTGTTCGTATTTGCGATTATTCCGCTGATGGCATGTCTCGTAATCAGTCTGTTTGATATGAACATCTTCTTTACGGATACCAGTTTTACAGGGGCCCACAACTTTGTCACGGCATTTCAGGATACACGGTTCTGGAACGCACTGCTGAACACGGTTATATTCGTCCTGTTTGAAGTGCCTCTTCAGATTGTGATCGGACTTTTGACGGCCAATGCGCTGGTAAAGACCAGCCTCTTTAACAAGGCAGCCAGATCCATCTTCTTCCTGCCGGTAGTCTGTTCCATGGCGGCGGTAGGCATTATCTGGTCCATACTTTTAGATACCAATATCGGATTCATACCGTACTTACTGGAGCAGATCGGTATTCATAACGCCACCTTTTTTCGAAATGCGAAGACGGCCATGCCGACCGTGATCGCCATGACGGTGTGGAAAAATTTCGGCTACACCATGTCCATTCTGGTAGTGGGAATCCAGGGGATATCCCAGAGCTACTATGAGGCGTCGGAGATCGATGGGGCAGGGAAGACAGCACAGTTCTTTAAGATTACACTGCCGCTTTTGAAGCCCACGCTGGGGTTCTGCCTTATTACCAATACCATCGGCTCTCTTCAGGTGTTTGACCAGGTGTACGTCACGACACAGGGCGGTCCGCAGTTTAAGACCGAGACGCTGGTACAGTATATTTATAAAACCGGTTTTAATCAGCCCTACAATTTGGGATACGCCTGCGCCCTTTCTGTGCTTCTGCTGGTGGTGATACTGGCTGTCTCCCTTCCGATGTACAAGAACATGTTTATTAACCAGAATTAGGAGGCCGGGGATGAACGAAAAGAAGAAAAGACGTGTGACACTTTTACGTGTGGTTAAGATCGTATTGACGGTATTCCTGATTGTGATTGTCCTGTTTCCGCTTATCTGGATGGCGGTTGGGTCCTTTAAACTGGAAAAGGAGATCCTGGGATATCCGCCGACTGTATTTGGAACGAAATATACACTGAAGTCCTTCCAGAGGATTTTTAAGACAATCCCTATGGCATCATATATTAAAAATACCGTGATATTTGCAGGCGGTTCAACGATTCTGGCAGTGCTGTTTGACTCATTAACGGGCTATGCGTTTGCGCGGCTGGATTTTAAGGGGAAAGATCTCCTGTTCATGCTGGTGCTGCTTACCATGATGGTACCGTTCCAGGTTATGATGATTCCGCTGTTTCTGGAATCGAACCTGCTGGGGCTTTTGGATACCTACGGCGGACTGATTCTGCCGAAGGCCACCTCGGCATTCGGCATCTTTATGATGCGGTCCTACTTCGCGGCTCTTCCGAAGGATCTGGAGGAAGCGGCAAGAGTGGACGGCATGAGCGAATTCGGTATATTCGCAAAGATTATGTTCCCGCTGGTAATACCGGGTGTACTGACTCTGGCTATTTTCCATCTGATGCAGAACTGGAATGATTTGCTGTATCCGTTAATGATGACCAGCAGCACGAGGATGAGGACGCTCTCCGCAGGACTTGCCCTTTTCGTGGGAGAACACGCGACCACTTATTACGGGCCGCAGCTGGCTGGTGCACTTCTGTCGGTGCTGCCGCTGCTCGTCATTTATATCTTTTTCCAGAAATATTTTATCGCCAGCGTCGCGACCAGCGGAATGAAGGACTAATATTGCCAAGCTGCTGAAACAGAGGAGAGAAAAAACAATGCAGAAAGCCAGAATTACGATCAATCGAGAGTTTAAAAAGGGTTCCGTTGACGACCGGATCTATGGAAGCTTTG
The DNA here is from genome assembly GCF_046966825.1 of Hungatella sp. Classification (NCBI taxonomy): domain Bacteria; kingdom Bacillati; phylum Bacillota; class Clostridia; order Lachnospirales; family Lachnospiraceae; genus Hungatella; species Hungatella sp. The sequence goes on from NZ_JBKVCZ010000051.1 coordinate 25,758, forward strand.
TGGAACATATGGGCCGGGTGGTCTATTCCGGAATCTATGAGCCGGATCATCCGCTGGCTGATGAGGATGGATTCCGAAAGGATGTGCTGGAGGCGGTCCGAAACGCCGGCATTACCACCATCCGGTATCCGGGCGGTAATTTCGTCTCCTGCTATAACTGGGAAGACGGAATAGGTCCGAAGGAGGAGCGTCCGCGCAGGCCGGAGCTGGCCTGGAAGGCGGTCGAGACAAATGAGTTCGGAACCGATGAATTTATGAAATGGTGTGAAAAGGCCGGGGTGTCACCAATGCTGGCGGTCAATCTGGGAACCGGCAGTATCCGGGAAGCGTTGCATTACCTGGAATACTGTAATTTTAAGGAGGGCACCACATACAGCGAAAAGCGGAAAAGGAACGGTCGGGAAGAACCGTACCGGGTCCGCACCTGGTGTCTCGGCAACGAGATGGACGGGGAATGGCAGCTGGGCCACAAGGGTGCTTCTGAATATGGAAGGCTGGTGAGAGAGACCGCCAAGGCCATGAAGATCCTGGATCCCGGTGTGGAACTGGTTTCCTGCGGAAGTTCCTTAAATACCATGGCCACATTCCCGGAATGGGAGGCGCAGTCTCTGGATGAGACGTATGAGTATGTGGATTACATATCCCTGCATCAGTATTTTGACGGCCATGAAAAGCCTGTGGAAAGCTTCCTGGCACAGGCGGATGAGATGAGTGATTACATCCGGACAGTGACATCAGTCTGTGACTATATCAAAGCGAAAAAACGCTCTTCCAGACAGCTTTCTATCAGTTTTGATGAATGGGGTGTGTGGACCAGGGCGTCAAAGGAGACGGTAAGAGAGTGCGACGAGAGCCCCTGGCAGAAGGCGATGCCGATCAGCGAGATGGTTTACAGCTTTCAGGACGCGCTGCTCTTCGGAGGAATGCTTCTGGCAATCCTGAAACATGCGGACCGCGTCAAGATCGCGTGCCAGTCCCTTTTGACCAATGTCAGCGCGATGATTATGACGGAAAAGGGCGGCGGGGTGTGGCTGCAGCCGATCTATTATCCATTTGCGGATACTGCCGCCTACGGTCACGGCCACGTCATGGACTGCCGTGTAACCTCAGACTCGGTTTTATATGAGAAGAAAGAGATCCCGCTTCTGGATATGGCCGCGGTGGAGAACGGAGAGGAGATGGTTGTATTTATGATCAACCGTTCTCCTTCGGAGGAGATGGAGGTGTCACTGGATTTACAGGGATATGAGGCGGAAGCTGTGCTGGAGCACCGCGTTCTTACATCGGACGATCCGGAAGCCGTGAATTCACCGGGACATCAGCCGGTGAGACCGGAACAAAAGGATGACGCTGCCATAAAAGAAGGAAAAGTTACGGTTATGCTTGACAGGCTGTCATGGAATGTGTTACGAATAAAAGTTAAGTGACAGCTGCCGGAACAGGAAGAGAGAATTCCGGCGCAAATAATGAAGAAACCGGAGGCATGGTGCAAAATGGGTGTTACGACGAATGATATAGCGAGAATCTGTCAGGTTTCGAGAACGACCGTGATCCGGGCCCTGAACAATCAGGGAAGGATCAGCAAAGAGACGAAAGACAGGATCGTGAAGACAGCGGAAGAACTGGGATATCGGCCGGATCTTCTGGCAAGAGGACTGGTAAAGGGAAAGACGATGTATATCGGCGTCGTGGTATTTGATGTTAAGAACCAGTATTTTGCCCAGATGTTAAGTGCAATCGAGACGGAGGCCCAGACAAGAGGCTACTGTGTAAACATCACGCTTCATGGAAAGAACAGGGAAAAAGAGGTGGATTTAATTCGAAAGCTGGTGGATTACCACGTGGATGGCCTGATTCTTTCCCCGGTAAATAAAGGAGAACATTTTAATAAGTTTCTGAAGAGTCTGGACACACCGCTCATCGTCATTGGAAACAAGGTTTCGGATGAGATTCCGTTTGTGGGAATTGATGAGCGGAGGGCGGCAAGGGAAGCGACGGATAAGATTCTGGATTCCGGCTATGAGCGGGTGGTGTTTGTCTGCCCGCCTCTGGGCGAGTCTAAGGAAGGGAACAACTATACTCATGAGCAGCGTCTGGAGGGCTTTCGGGATGCGATGGGGAGCCGGTTTACGGGGACGCAGATCATAAGCTCGGAATCGTACGAGGAGGAAGCGGCTTCCATTCTGGAAGAGGGGGGCGGCAGGACTGCATTTTTCTGTTCCGGCGATATCTATGCGATGGATATTATGAAGTATTTGAAGGCCCGCGGTAAACGGGCGCCGAAGGACTATGGAATCATGGGTTTTGATGATATTGAGCTTCTGGAATACTTATCTCCGCGCCTGTCCACCATCTATAATTCGGTGGAGGAAGTGGCGAAAAGGGCAGTGGAGCTTCTGTTCGACGAGATGGAAGGCCGGGAAATTGCCATGGAAACCTATGAGCGCTACCGCCTTGTCCAGGGAGAGACTCTGTAGACAGAGAGGACAGACATGGACAGAGATCATTATGCATTAACGGAATACAACGTTCCGCTGATTGAAAACAGGGCCGATCCGTACATCTGTAAGCATGAGGATGGTACGTATTACTTTACCGCGTCGGTCCCTGAATATGACAGGATTATACTGAGAAGAGCCGCGACCATATCGGGTTTAAAATACGCGGAGGAAAAGACACTTTGGGTCAGACACGACAGCGGACCGATGAGCTGTCACATATGGGCGCCTGAGATTCATTATATATCCGGCGCCTGGTACATTTATTTTGCAGCCGGAGAGAAGGACGATATCTGGAAAATCCGCCCTTATGTGCTGGTAAACAGGGGAGACCCGATGGAAGATGAGTGGGAGGAACTGGGACAGATGAAGGCGGCGGAAACCCCGGAGCCTGACAAATTCTCATTTCAGGATTTTTCCCTTGATATGACGGTGTTCTCGTACCGGGAAAAATGGTACTGCGTCTGGGCGGAGAAGGTGAATATCGGCAAAAAGATATCCAATTTATACATCGCTGAGATGGAGGCGCCGGACCGGCTTTTGACGGCGCAGGTGCTCTTAAGCGCCCCCGATTACGACTGGGAGCGCCGCGGATTCTGGGTGAATGAAGGAGCGGCTGTCTTAGAGAGAGACGGCAGGCTGTTTCTGACGTATTCGGCCAGTTCGACGGGAGCCGATTACTGCATGGGAATGCTGCGCTTACGGAGAGGAGGAGACCCCCTCGATCCGGCAGACTGGTCAAAATCCAGAGAACCGGTGGTGAAGACCGATGTGGAAAAGGGGATATTCGGCCCCGGCCACAATTCCTTCGTGAAATCTGAGGACGGACTCACGGATATTATGGTATTCCATGCCAGGCAGTATGACGAGATTCTGGGCGATCCTCTGTATGATGAGAATCGGCATGCCTATACACTTCCCGTGGCGTGGGATGAAAATGAGGAGCCGGTGTTTCATTTTCGGAAGAACAGGCGCCCCAATATTTTGATGATGGTAGTGGACCATCAGGCATTTTACGGTCATTCCAGGGTGAAGACGCCGTATTTTGACCGGCTGAAGGCGGAGGGAGTATTCTTTGAACGCGCCTACTGCTCCTCGCCTCTCAGTATGCCTTCCAGAAAAACGATGATGACGGGGCTGTATCCCCATCATCACGGCCAGACGGACAATTCCTTTGAAACGCCCTGGGACAGCCATGAAACGTATGTGGATGTCCTTAAGGAAGCCGGATACCAGAATTATTACTTTGGAAAATGGCACGCCTGCGCCGGAAAACCGTCGGATCTGGGCTGCCTTGGAGTGTCCTACCCGGATTATTCTAATCCATACCATCAGCCGGAGTACGAAGAGTACCGGAAGCGGAAAGAACTTCCGCCGGCCAGAATGCGCGTGGAAATGAATATGTGTGAGAAGGGCTGGATCGACGATGTGAAGGAGGGGGATCTCTATGATTTCCCGCGGAATCTCACGAATGAGGCGCTCTCCGGCATCCTGGAGGGACCGAAAGAGTGCCATGAGGCGTACTATGTCGCGGATATGGCCTGCCGGCAGCTGGAGGAGCTGAAACGGGAGGAGGCTCCGTTCATGATGCGGGTGGATTTCTGGGGACCGCACCAGCCGTACTGCCCGACAGAAGAATTTGCGGCGCTCTATCCGCCGGAATCCATAGAAGAATACCCAAGTTTTTCCGATGATCTGGCCGGAAAGCCGAGATCCTACCTGTTCGATACGGGAAGGGAAACGAGCCGTGACAGAGAGCTGATCCGGCCGAATCCCATGGAATGGTCCCGATGGCAGATGCTCCTTTCCAGATGCTACGGCCAGATCACTATGGTGGACGAGGCTGTGGGAAGCGTAATTGAGAAGCTGCGGGAGCTTCAGATGGATGAGAATGCGCTGATTATCTGGACCGCGGATCACGGTGATGCCCTGGCCTGCCACGGCGGCCATTTTGACAAAGCCTTTTATTTGCCGGAGGAGGTGCTGCGGATTCCGCTTGCGATAGCCTGCCCCGGCGTGCTCCCGAAGAACCGGATCTGCAGGGAGCTGGTCACCAACTGTGATTTGGCTCCTACTATCGTGAGCGCTGCGGGAAGCGCCTTCCGCTCACCCGTGGATGGAGAGGATATATTCCGGCTGTTCACGGAGCAGAGGCCGGGCTGGAGGACGGCGCTCCTGGCCGAGACCTACGGGCACCTCGCGCCGTGGAGAGCGGAAGCAGTCGTATGGCAGCAGTATAAATATGTGGATAATCATGGGGATGTGGAGGAGCTTTACGATCTGGAGGCCGACCCATATGAGCTTCATAACCTGGCTAAGGAGAAAGAATATCAGGCCTTGCTTACGAAGATGCGCATGAAGCGGATGGAACTGAAGCCGCACATCTATAAGATATAGTCGCACTCTGTGAAATGATCGAGCGTGGATTGAAACAAAGTTGAAATGCCGGAAATGGCCGAGAGGCTGACTTTCCGGCATTTTTCTTTGCCGGGGGAGAGAAGAGAGGGATCTTAAGGTACTGTGAGCCCCGGATTTTCCGGTTCATTCTAAAATTTACGAAGTCTGTTTACACACCGGATAATCCAGTGTATAATTAAAAAATGCTCTTACGAATGTAATAACAGGGCGTGTATACATAATTGAGGGGAACAAAGCATGAAACGTTTTTTGAAGAAATTACTCTGCTGGACACTGATCAGCAACTGTTTTCTCATGACTGCCTACGCTGCTCCGGCATGGCCGGCCGGACCAGATATACAGGCGGAGGCAGGAGTCGTCATCGACATGGATTCCGGCGCCATTTTAGGCGGAAAAGCGTATGATACGCCGTACCCGCCGGCCAGTATTACGAAGCTTCTTACGGCTCTTCTGGTGATGGAGCACAGCAAACTCGACGATGTGGTGACATTTTCAAGCAGCGCGGTCAATAACGTGGAGTCCGACAGCGGTAATAAACTGAATGTGGCAGAAGGAGACAAGCTGTCCGTGGAGGACTGTCTCTATTCCTTGCTGGTTCATTCCTGTAATCAGGCGGCTAACGCGCTGGCAGAGCATGTGGCCGGGTCTCAGGAAGCGTTCGTGAAGATGATGAACGACAAGGCCGCGGCGCTGGGATGCAAGGACAGCCATTTCGATAATCCCTCCGGCCTCAACGGAGATACACAGTACGTGACGGCCAGAGACATGGCCGCGATCTCCAGAGCGGCATTTGCAGAGCCGGATATTATCAGAATCAGCGCGGCGCTGACACATACGTTTCCGCCTACGATCAACAATCCGGATGGCCTGACGATTTATGCGGAGAATAAGCTGATCCTGAATACGAATGACTCTTCAAGCCAGTACTATTATCCGCCGGTGAAGGGCGGCAAGACGGGATACCTCTTAAAAGCCGGCAACACGCTGGTTACCTATGCGGAGAAGGACGGAAAGCGTATGATTTCCGTAATTCTGAAGGGGAGTCCCGGACAGTATTATCTGGACAGCAAGGCGCTTTTGGAATATGGATTTGCGCATTTTACCAATTTTAATGTAGCGGAAAACGAAACTGCCTATACCGAAGGCGAGTCAGCCGTGGAGGTGGCTGGAAAAAGCTATCTGCCGGCGGATCTTAAGATCGATCCGTCCGGAGCGGTGACACTCCCGGAGGGCGCGGTATTTGCAGATACGGAGCACACGCTGACAACCGATTTTCCGGACGAGCATCCGGAGAGAAGCGTGGCGTTTATCCAGTATACATACGACGGACGGAAGGTGGGCGGCGCCTATTTGACGCAGAAAGAAGTGCAGGAACCGGTCACGGAGCCGGCAACTCAGGAAGAGACAAAGCCGGAAGCGGATGACAAGAAAGAGGATGTGAAGAAGTTTTCCATCAATCCCTTTCTGATTATCGCACTGGTGGTGATTGCCGCCGCTGCCGGCGGTGGAGCGTATCTGTCATACTCCCGGAAGAAGGAGGAACAGCAGCGCGCGCTCCGCAGGGAGCAGAGGCGCAGGCGGCTTCGGGAAGAAGGCGTGACGGAAGAGGAATTCGACCGTTTGCTGAAAGAGCGTCTGGGAGACCGTAGTAAAGGGAATAATCGAAAGAAGAGATAGAAAGAAAGGCTGTACCGCTCACCCGGGAATCGGGAGACGGTACAGCCTTTTTATGCTTAATTCCAGCGGCTGCCGCGGGAATTTGTTCAGTGGCTAACGATTCCTGGCCGCCTGTGTGATATAGTTGCCGGTAAATGCGAGGCCCGCCAGAACAAGCGCGGTTCCCAGCCCTGAGTAAAAGACTGCGATAAAGATATCAGGGCAGAGGCCGGAGGTGCGCAGGCCGATCCCAAAGGTCATCATAAAAGCCATGATGCAGAAGGACTTGCGGTCAAAGAACTTCAGAATGAACTGCATCTCTTCCTCATAGCGTACAATCCGGTCGGTGTGCCTGCGTACCAGTTTGCCAAACACCATGAACCAGAAAAGGAAAAATACTGCTGCGGAAAGGGCCAGATTGATCAGTGTCACATAGCTTTTATAGGAAATGATCCCGATACGCAGAATATTAAAGCCGGCTGCGAGCCAGACAATGCCTGCAAGCAGCAGTAAATAATTTTTTTTGATTTTCATGTGAATACCTCCTTAAATGAACAACGTTCATTATATTCCGGTTTTGGAGATATGTCAAGTGATGGAGGCGCAGTTTTTTTGAATTTTTTGTGCGGACGGGAGCGCGGGCTTATTGGCAGATCTCCAAATGATTGAATACCCCGCTTACCGGACATAATACAGGAAAAGAGATGTTACATTTTTCTTAACAATAGAAATGATATATTGACTTTAAATCTTACATATGTAATAATTTATAAAAACTCGGTGCAGAATGCGAAGTCTGCGGGAGCAGGTATGAGAACGAAGCTGTAAAGAGAGGAACCATATTATGAGACGTAGAAAAAGCAAACGTGGACTGATGATCGGTGGTATAGCTGCAGGGATCCTGATTGCTGCGGTGATTGTGGCAGGGATTTTCTGGTTTCGGAGAGGAGGGGAGACGGAGAGGGAGAAGACCCCGGAAGAGCTCCTGATGGAGTACACGGATTATATCAGGACCGGTAACTACGAGGCGATGTATGGAATGCTGAACGAACAGAGCCGGAAGAATATCGGTCTGGAGGACTTTACAGCGAGAAATAAAAACATCTATGAGGGAATCGGCGCCGCCGATATTCGCGTGGAGATCCAGAGTGTGGAGGAACGGACGGAAGGTTTGAAGACGGTCAGCTACCAGACTTCGCTCAACAGCTCCGCCGGCGAGATCAATTTCCTGAACCAGGTTGATTTTATCTGGGAGCAGGCGGCTGAGGACCAGGGAACGAAGAAGAAAAAGGCGGCGGGCGGCTATCGGATGATCTGGAATGATCAGGTTATTTTCCCGAATCTGGGCCGCACCGATAAAGTGCGTGTCTCCACCGACCGGTCTGTGAGAGGGGAGGTTCTGGACCGGGACGGCGGCCTGCTTGCCGGAAAAGGGAACGCTTCTCTGGTGGGCCTTGTGCCCGGGAAAATGGCCGGTTATACCGCGGGAACGGAGGGAGAGACTTCCGGCACGAGCCCTGATCTGGAGCGGCTTTCTGAGCTTCTCGGTGTCTCCGTGGAGAGTATAGAGAAGAAGCTGGCGGCAAAATGGGTGAAGGAAGACTCCCTGGTTCCGGTTAAGACGCTGAAAAAGGTAGATGAGTTTGATCTCCAGTCAGCGAGTCCAAGAGAGGATAATGTGGAGAATAAGGCGCTCCAGGACGCGCTTCTGGCCATACCGGGCGTGATGATTACCGATACACCGGTGAGATCCTATCCGCTGGGAGAGGCGGCGGCCCATCTGGTGGGATATGTCCAGAATGTGACGGCTGAGGATTTGGAGAAGCATCCGGGCGAGGGATACTTATCGGACAGCGTCATAGGGAGAAGCGGAATCGAAACTCTGTATGAAAAAGAGCTGAAGGGACAGAACGGAGAAAAGATTTCGATCGTCACCTCCGAGGGCGCGGAAAAGCTGGTTCTGGCCGCCATACCGCGGGTAGACGGCAGCAATATCACGCTGACCATAGACAGCAGCCTTCAGAGGACCATCTACGAGAAGTTCAAAGACGTCAAGAGCTGCACGGTTGCCATGAATCCCTACACGGGGGAGGTCCTGGCACTGGTGAATACGCCGTCGTATGACGACAATGATTTCATACTCGGCATGTCAGAGGAGAAATGGGCCTCGCTAAATGAAGACGAGAGAAAGCCGATGTTTAACCGTTTCCGTCAGCGCTTTGCGCCCGGCTCCTCGTTTAAGCCGATAACGGGAGTCATCGGGCTTTCCACGGGAGCGCTGACGCCGGGCGAAAGCTTTGGCACGGACCGCGCGGGACTTAGCTGGCAGAAGGATGCCAGCTGGGGAAAGTATCAGGTGACGACGCTCCACGACTACAGCCCGGTCAACCTGGAAAATGCCTATATTTACTCTGATAATATATACTTTGCAAAGGCCGCGCTGAAGATCGGGTATGACGACTTTATGGCCGGGCTCGACCGCCTGGGCTTTAATCAGGACCTGCCCTTCGAGATTTCCGTATCCCAGTCCCAATATTCCAACACGGAACGGATCGAGACGGAAATCCAGCTGGCGGACAGCGGATACGGTCAGGGACAGGTGCTGATGAATCCGATTCACCTGGCGGCCCTTTATACCATGTTCCCCAACCGGGGCGATGTCATAAAGCCATACATTACGTACAGGAAGGAGCCGGCATCGGAAGTATGGCTGAAGGGTGCCTGTACTCCTGAGATTGCGGAAACAATTGATACCGCGCTGAAAAAGGTAATCAGCTCGGAACACGGAACCGGCCACGCCGCGATGCGGGGGGATATTACGCTGGCAGGCAAGACGGGAACGGCCGAGATAAAAGCATCGAAAGGAGACACCTCCGGAACGGAGCTGGGCTGGTTTGCAGTCTATACAGCCGACGGCCCGGACCGCACGCCGATACTCATGGTCAGTATGGTGGAGGATGTCAAGAATGCCGGAGGAAGCGGGCTGGTAGTGAGAAAGGCGAAGGCCGTGCTGGATTCTTATATTCCGCCGGTGCAGTAGTGAACTTACCGGATCCATGGTAGAAATTTCCTTGTAATGATGTACCACTGAATTTGACAGATACACACGGATATAGTAGAATTGTGAAGGCATAGCGCGTATTTATCTGTAGTGGATATATGCATTTTACAAATTCGATTTGAGGAGAGAATCATGGATTACAGGACAAAAGCAATAAAATGTGTAAAGGATACCGTATTACCTGTTCAGATGCAGTGGTTTCAGGACTGCGGCTTCAATATGGATACATATTGTCAGAAATATGGAGATACAGAGCATTCCTTTGCAAAAGAAATCGAAAAGGGCCATATTTATGAAATGGGTTATCCCAAATGCGTATGTGAGGAAGCACTGGCGGGAGGAAAAGACGCTTCCTTCTGCGAATGTTCCAGACAGAGTATGATATACGTTTTGGAAAATATGATGCCGGAAAAGCACATAGAGGTGGAGATAATCGAAACGGTTTTGAGCGGAGCTGAAAAGTGTCGGTTTAAGGTTACGATCGAATAAGCGGTTTTAAGCCGTTTTTAAGCAATAAAAATGTCATCTGACGGGAACGCAGTGGTTTCGTCTGATGACATTTTTATTACCCATAAAGCTGCTTCTCTTTCAGGATACGCAGTGCGATCTCTCCCGCCTTTGTACCGGTTGCCCCGTCGTCTCCGTTAATATGGACCGCAAAGGAACAGGAGCCGTTTTCAGATTCTATGAAGCCGATAAACCAGCCGTTGGTATTTTTTCCATCGACTGTGCCGGTGCCGGTTTTTCCGTACAGTGACGATGTGCCGTCGGAGGAGAGGAAAAGCGCGTCCTTAACGGTCTCCATGTCACGCTCCGAGTATGGCAGCGTGTGGCCGGATAATGCAGCCAGCAGCTTCACCTGTTCCAGAGGAGATATTTTCAAGGAGGATTCCAGCCAGAACCGGGAGAGGCCTCCTGAAAAGTCCAGATTTCCATAGGAGAGGGCGGTAAGCTCCCGCTTGATCGAGTCCAGGCCGCTCTGGCGGTCCAGATTCATAAAATACCAGTTGACGGAGTTCGTCATGGCGGTGTTCAGGTTCTGGTCCCTGTTCCAGGAATCGAAGGGACAGGCTTCTCCGTTCCAGGCCATGGCAGAATCCTTCGCAGTGATGATACCCGCGTCGAGGGCTATCAGGGCGCTGTAAATCTTGTAGGTGGAGTTTGGCGAAATCCTTGTGCGGGCGTCGTCCTCATTGGATATCAGATAACGGTTTTCGGAACTGTCATACAGGACGAAGCTGCCGTCAAAGTCTTCGAAATAGCTGCTCAAATCTTCTAAAGACGCTTGGGGCAGAGCCGCACGATAGCGGTCTGAGGAAAAGGCGAGAGCGGAGGCGGACGGCGTGGTACAGATCACCAGCGCTGCGGTCAAAAGATACAGCAGCCGGCTCTTTAACCGTCTGTTGCCGGTTTCCCGGCGGTAGGAGGCAATGTACAGAATCCGCTTCCGGATCTCTTTGCGGCTTCCGCCGATGCCGGCTGTCTGCCCAAAGGTCAGATGGGAGAGACTGGCTGCAAAATGAAGCAGGGCATTTCCATAATCACAGGACGCTTTTTCACCAAGAAGGGCCAATACCGCTGTATCGCAGGCAATTTCCCGGTCGCTGTCCATCTCCTTTAAGGCCAGCCAGACCAGAGGATGGAACCAGTAAAAAATCAGGAGGAGGCGGAAAAGAACGCCGCTTATGATATCCTTATGCTTGTAATGCAAAAGCTCGTGCAGCAGAATGCAGCGGATCTCGCCTTCCGATAGTCCGGAGAGCCGGGACGCCGGAAGCAGCACACAAGGCGCGGCGATTCCCGCCGTAACCGGGGAGCGCAGCCGGGAGGAGAAACGAAGGGGAATGTCCCTCCGGATTCCAAGCTGCCTCTTACAGTCCTCAAATATGTCCCGCAGGATTGCATCCCGGACGGGAAGGGCAGTCTTCTTTAAAAAATTGACCCGGACCGCGGAAATAAGGGTGAGAACTGCAAGTAAGACCGCTCCTCCAATCCAGAGGGAGAGAAGGGCGAATGCCAGATAACCAGGCATTTCCCGGCTCACCGAAACGGAAAAATCATGGAGCAGTCCCGTGGCTGTAAAAATATTACCGGCAGCCTCCGGACCCCCGCCCAGCCACGAATCCCCGGCCGGGGCCGTCCGCAGATCGGCAAGGCGGGAAGTCAGCCTGCCCAGCCATGGAAATGCTTCAGCCAGGAACGGCGCGGCCGCAAGGATCAGGAGAAGAAACCACAGGCGGTAACGGGTTTCCGCTGTCAAGTACCGGTCAAACGCTTTTCGTATGAACATAATGATGCCGCCGGAAACTGCAATGGCGGCACTGCTTTGCAGCAGATAAAGAAGCAGAGATTCTGCCATCTGCTATTCTCCTTCCCCGCCATGCGATAGGAGGCCGCGAAGCTCTTCCAGTTCCTCCTGGGAGATCCGTTCGTCCTTCATATAATTTGCCACCAGTGAGGTCAGATTTCCATTGTAGAACCGATTAAGAAAATGCTCACTCTCCTGGCTTAAATAGTCTTCCTTTGCTACCAGCGGGGTATATACAAAGACCCTGCTTTTCTTTTCGTATGTAATGGCCCCCTTCTGCACGAGGCGCTTAAGAAGCGTCTGGATCGTCTTGGGGCTCCACTCCGTAGCCTCTGAAAGGCAGTCGGTCACCTCGTTGGTGCTTATGGGGGCTTTGCTCCAGATGACTTTCATAACTTCATATTCGGCTTCTGATATCTGCGGCAGCCTGCTCATGATAACCTCCCTGTTCTTACGAATGTAATAGACATATTATACGCGAGCGGAACGCCGCTGTAAAGGGGGCGGGATCAAATATTTGAGCGGGTTTTCTTATCGTTTCCTCAAAGTTTTCTCATTTGACGGATCCGGCAGGACCATGATATACTAGTGCTGGTACTATGGACAGTTAGCAGCAAAACTGGCCCCGGCCGGAGACTGTCCGGCCAATCATACAAGAGGTGCGAGGTAAGACAACATGGTCCAAAACAGGGGAATTAACCAGGACGTGACACAGGAGATGAACCGTTCTCTCCTTTTAAAAAATCTAAGAAGAGAAGGCATGTGTTCCAGGGCATATCTGGCTTCCCTGACAGGGCTGAAGCAGGCGACCGTGACCAATATTATGAAGGATTTCTTAAACTGGGGAATCGTCACGGAGGTGGGCTTTCTGAATGGAAGCAAGGGCCGCCGTTCCATCGGCGTATCCATTAACCCGGACCGTTACCGTGTCATCGGTGTGCGCCTTGCGAGAAAGCATTACAGCGTCGGCCTGTTTGATTTGACAGGGACGCAGATAACGAAGAAACGAGTGGATTTTAAACCGGAAGAGCAGCCGGATGCGGAAGATATTCTGAACCAGATCGCAGCCGAGATGCGCATTCTGATGAAAAAATACGGAAAAGATACCATACTGGCGGCAGGCATGGCGGTGCCAGGCCCGTTTATAGCGAAGAAAAACCGAATTGCTCTGATCACGGGAGCCGATATCTGGAAGGATGTTGATTTAAAGAAATTCTTTGACAGAGAACTGGACATCCCCGTGTTTTTAGAGCACAATGCCAACGCCGGCGCCTATGCCCATATGTGGGACTTAAAGGATGCCTACCGCGATGATATTCTGGTCTATATCGCGGCCGGTCAGGGAATCGGCGCGGGAATTGTGATGGACGGAAAGATTTATAAGGGTGCTCTGGGAACCTCGGGGGAGATTGGTCACATGACCATCGACCGGAACGGAAAGCCGTGCGCCTGCGGCAATAAGGGCTGTCTGGAGCGGTATGCCTCTTCCCTGGAATTAGTGAAGGCGGTATACGGCGATCAGGCGGGCCGGGCAGGATGTAATTTTGAAGATGTGGAACGGCGGATCCGCGAAGGCGACCAGTTCTGTATGGACTGCTACCAGCGCGCCTGCGAGAGCCTTGGAATCGGAATTATCAATATTGTCAATGTCATCAATCCGGATATCATCATCATCGGGGACGATATGGCGAGACCGGATCCGGAGCGAATGGAAGCCGTGATCCGTGAAACCGTGCGGGAAGGCATTCTGGCCGACGTGTGGGAGGGGCTGACACTGTCGATCAGCACCTATCAGGGCGATCCGATCCTGACGGGAGCGGCAATCGTCGCCATCGACCGGATTTTCGACAGTCCGGGCCAGTTTATCCCAGCAACGAATCAGGTGGGTGCCTGCGAGCCCGTCTGACGAATGGCGCAAAGTCTACGGAGCGTAGATTGTCCCCGCAGGCTTTATGGGGTACAATGGAATACGAGGTGATAAACATGAATACAGAACGCAAAAAACAGCTTATTATGGAATACAAAAACCGCCATCCGGAGATGGGCGTGATCTCTTTGAAATGCAGGGCTACCGGCGAAGCATTTCTGGGAATATCGGGAGATACGAGAACCGCCTTCAACAGCGTCTGCGCCAGATTATCGGGCTTTTCCCATCCGAACCGGCATCTGCAGGAGCTGTGGAAGGAGTATGGGGAGGAAGGCTTTGAGCAGTCAGTGATTAAGGTGCTGAAGTATGAAGACCCATGCGAGGACCATACGGAGGAACTGGAGCTGCTCCGGGAGGAATGCTTAGAGGCGGATGAGAAGGCTGTCAAGATCTGGAAATAAAAGAACTGGTATAAGAGCCGGTTGTTGTTTGGAAGAGACCCTAAACTGCGGGGTCTCTTTTGTTTTGCCCGGAATCTCCGGCCCGGGAGTTTGAGGTTGAGAATTTTCTGAGAAACGTTTATGATGGTGTAGTAGGGGGAAACAGAAAAAATTGGAGGAGGTATGATATCAAATGTATCGTTTATTAATCGTAGATGATGAACGGGCAACCCTGAATGGACTTTGCAATTATATTCCATGGGATCAAATGGGGTTCATCGTGGAGGGAAGCGCAGCCAATGGAAAGGCTGCTCTTGCATATCTGGAGAATCATACGGTGGACGTGCTTTTATCCGATATCCGTATGCCGGTGATGGATGGCATAGAGCTGGTCGCAAGGGTCCGGGAGCTGGGGTATGACATGGAATGTGTATTTTTAAGCGCACACAGAGATTTTGAGTATGCGAAGAAGGGGCTGCAGTACGGGGTCCTGGATTATATTTTAAAACCAACCAAATTTGGTGATATCAGGGAAGTGTTCGGGCATGTCAGGGAAAAGCTGGATGAAAAGCGGAATCGTGAAGAGATCCGGGAAGAGAATATGGGAAAGGACGTGATCTCCCTGGTAAAGAAGTATGTGGAGTCCCATGTCCGCACTGCCAGCTTAGAGGATGCCGCGGATTACGTCAATATGAATGCCCAATATTTAAGCAGGCTGTATAAGAAAAAAAGCGGACAGAACTTCTCCGATTACGTCATGGAGGTGAAGATGAAGGAATCCCAGCGGCTTCTCAAGGACTCCCGTTATCGGATCAGAGAGGTCAGCGAGATGGTCGGATATACCAATGAAAAAAACTTTGCCCGCGCGTTCCATCTGTTCTGTCAAATGAGTCCCAGAGAGTACCGCGACAGTCAGACCGGCAGTCAGGCGAATGGAGGAAAAAATCATGAGGCAGAGATTTTATAAGCATAAATACTTTTACAATATGCTGATCAAATTCCTTCTCCCGGTTCTCCTTTCCATCACGGTGGTCGGCGGAGTGGGAACGGCTGTGGGATATTCTTATTTAAAAGCCGAGCTGGATCAGACGAACCAGAAGCTTCTGCAGTCTACCCTGTACAGTACGGAGCTAATGTTAAGTGAACTGGATTCCCTGATGCTGGCCTTTGATATTAACCCGGGGATTATCAATAAATGCTATCACGTATTGAATACAGAGTCCCTCGGCTATCGGGAGCATCAGGATTTAACTACCATAGAAACGTTTATCAATGCTCCGGTCAATGCCAGGCAGTATATAGACAGTATTTATATCTATTATCCCAACCCCTATAACCGGTTTATCCGGTCTAACAACAGAGGGGGAATGCTGGGAATCGGGATAGACGAGGGATGGCTTGAAAGCTATCAGGTGCATAAGGATAAAGATAAGACCTGGAGTGAACGCCGCAGGTTGGGAACCACAGGCCGGGATTTAATTACCGTGTACCAGATGATGGATTACGATGGCGTGGTCATTCTCAATCTGGATGCACGGTATATGAAAGAACTGCTGGATTCCGCAAAGGTATTTTCCAACCAGTCTGTCTTTATCTGCAGCCAGAACGGAGATGTCCTCCTTCAGACAGGCCCCGTCAGTCTGGAGGAAGCGCATGGAAAGGATTCTGTTGTCTATAGCATGGATTCAGAACGGTATCAGTGGTCTTACCAGTCGGCCATTCCCAAGATTGAATTTTACAGGCTTCCGCTTCTGATTGTCAGATACACCTTTGTATGTATTTTGCTGGTTACATTTTTAGGCATTCTTCTGGCTTATGCGGCCACCCGCCTCAGTTATCGTAATTTTGAGACGCTTCAGGAACTGATGGAGGCGGCCAGAGAAGGCAAGGATATTCACGAATATGAAGTAAAAGAGTCCTCTGACTATTTCGCATATATCACCAGACAGATGATACAGAATTTTATCGAGCAGGATTTCTTAAAGGTCCAGTTATCGGAACGGAAATATAAGCTCCGCGCTACGGAGCTGCTGGCGATGCAGTCACAGATGAATCCTCATTTTCTGTATAATACGCTGGAAACCGTCAACTGGAAGATCATGGAACAGACGGGGAAGCGCACGGCGGCCAATGATATGCTGGAAGATCTGTCCGAGATTCTGGTTTATTCGCTGGATGAAAGAGAGCAGGCCACCATGGAGCAGGAGATTCACGTAACGGAATGCTATATCAAGATCTTAAAGGAGCGGTATGGCGAATTATTTCTGGTGGAATGGAGCTATGAAGAGGAGGTGCTTGCAATTCCTGTCGTTAAGTTTGTCCTTCAGCCGCTTTTAGAGAATGCGGTGAATCATGGGATCCGGGAAAAAGAAGGCGGAACAGGCAGAATACGGATAAAGATATTTGTAAAGGAGGAAAAACTGCATATTCATGTGGTGGACAATGGAGCCGGTATAGAGAAAGAAAAACTTACCCGTCTGCGAAACGGGCTGGAAGAGGGCCGGCTGGGTGACAGCCATATCGGAATATTCAATACGAATAAAAGGCTGCAGCTTGCATATGGAGAAAGCTGTCAGATGAAGATTACCAGCAGAAAGGGCGAAGGAACTGTGGTTATGCTGGTGATACCAATGTCAAAAAATGAGGTAGAAACAGCAAAGAATGATACGTTCTCTTTAAATTAGTCAATCGATGATGTAGTTATCTCGAATTGGATAGGTTGCATAAAAAAAGAGATTTATCTATACTTTTCTTATGAACATTTCCAAGAAGAAACACTAATGAAAAGGAGGAAAAGGAATGAAACGATGGGGGAAAAGGGTTACGGCGTTATGTCTGACAGCAGGAATGGTGATGCTTACCGGATGCAGCGCGGCACAGCCGGAAAAGGCCGCAGATACGACGACGGCGGCGACAACGGGGGATACGGCAGCGCCAGCCACAGAGAAGGGGGCGGCTGAAACCACGGACGCAGCAGGGCAGGAGGTGTCTTTCCGGTATGAGTGGTGGGGAGGCAGCGCTACCCATGAGGCCTATACGAATCTTCAGGCAGCTTATAAGGAGCTCCATCCGGAGGTTACGATCGAGCCGGAGTATTCCGCCTTTGACGGATACCAGGAGAAGGTAGTTACCCAGTTAGCCGGCGGCACGGTGGCGGATTTATTCCATATCGATGCGCCCTGGATGATGGAGTGGGTTGGAAGAGGAGATTACTTTACAGACCTTTACCAGCAGGATATTCTGGATTACAGCAGCATCGGAAAAGAACTCCTGGACCAGTACTGTGTTTTTGACGGCAAGCTGCTGGCTGTTCCCATGGGGGTTCAGTGTTCCGGTATGCTGCTGAATACGGTGGCTGCTGAAAAATACGGATTAAAGATCGATCATCAGCTGACATGGGAAGAGATCATTGAACTGGGAAAAGAGCTTCATGAGAAGGATCCTGACGCCTATTTCTTTTCCGCAGACCATGGACATGTGCTGAATGCTTTGCTGGCGATGATAAAGCAGCGGACCGGCGGTCAGGTGATCAATGATGACTTTACGATTGCATTTACCAAAGAAGATTTACTGTATGTGTATAATCTTATCAAACAGGCCTATGAATCGGGTGTTTTCGAGCCTATGGGGGAGGCGGATCTCTATTACGGTTCTTCCACACCTAACCCCAAGTGGATCAATGGGGAGGAG
>NZ_JBKVCZ010000052.1:0-35901 GCF_046966825.1 Hungatella sp.
GATCACGAATCTGTTCATCGAACAGGCCCAGCATAACGTCCTGGTAGAGCAGGAACTTGGATGGATTGTCCGCGTAGCGGTTATTCTTACCGGCACCGGGAACATTGTCGAACCGATCCAGAAGCCACCATGCATCCCTGCCGTCGCCCCAGAGAAATTCCATGTAATCGCCGTTCCCCCTCTGTTCTTCGTCCTGCAAACCATTTTCTACAGAAAAACAGGCTTCTGCAAAGGTTGTGAGAGAAAGATTTCCAGCTGTCATCGGCGTCTCCGCCCCATTGTCCTGCCAGAATGTACAAATCACCTCTGATACACCATTCTCCCTGCACGCATCCAGCGCAGGCATAAGCGTCGCCGCCATCCAGGAATAATTCGGTGCAACACCGTTCCATATCCACGCACCGCCTGCAAACAGCGTCTGGTCTGACAGTTTCTTATGAAGCTTGATATAATTCTCATAGTGTTTTTTCTCATCGTGATAGTAATCCCAGTAGACCATCGCTACGCCTTCCGGAAATTCCGGCAGATCGGAAAAATCGGTCTCCGGCGGCAGATCGTAGTAATCGCCGCTGGGGGACTTCAGACGAAAATACATATCGCTCCAGATCATCGGCTCCATCCCGTATTTCCGGCAGATGGACAGCACCCGCTTTAAGTGGCTGTTCATGATCTCGAAGCGGTTCTGATAGCCATTTTTATTTAAATAATTCCCGAGGCCCAGTTCATGCGCCTCATCCATACCGAGGTGGACACGCCTGCTGCGGAAAGCGGAGGACACACTGCTTATCATAGCATCGATCAGCCTGTAAACCTCATCGTCGCCGGCAAGGAGAATGTCCGGCGTATCGGTCAGCCCCTGCATGGTCTTCCATCGGAGCGCCGTATGCAGATGCGCCAGCGTCTGAATGCACGGTACAATCTCGATTCCAAACAGTTCCGCATAGTCATCACAGGACTTCAGTTCCTCTCTCGTGTAACGTCCGCGGAAAGCACCAAAATACGGATACTCTGGAACCTCATACGTCTCTTCCGTATACAGCATCATCAGATTCATGCCCAGGGAGGCCATGCGTCTGATGTACTCTTTTATTTTCCCGACCTTTAATACGCCGTTTCTGGAACAGTCAAGCATTGCCCCCGACGATTGGAAACAGGCACTTTCCCGCAGTTCTAATTCCTGCAGCTCTAATTCTGAATCTGCCGCATGCGTCCCCAGATATTCCAGCGCCTTCATAAACCCTCTGAAAAAATGGACCTTTTCCCTGCATCTGATTGTTAAGACGCCATGTTTCAAAGAGACTGAAATCTCATGTTCTCCTTCCTGTTCCCAGCAGATGACCGGCTGTTCCCTTACAGGGGTGCTCTCCCCTTCTGTCCCCAGCTCATGGCCCCGCTCCTCAAGCAGCAGCTCCAGCCCTTCCCTTACATTTGCCGCACTTTGATCCAATCGAAATTTCATTTTTAGTCCTTCCCTTTCTTTTTTTCTTCCTGATACACCGCCCGGTATTCCGACGGGTAGATTCCCGTATTTTTCTTAAATATTTTGGAAAAATACAGAGGGTCCTGATATCCTACCATCCCCGCAATATCCTTTGAAGTAATATTCGGATACACAGTCAGCAGCTCCTTTGCATTGTTCAGACGAATATTCTGGATGTACTGCGACGGCGTCAGGCCCTTATACGCTTTAAAAAGTCTGCTGAGATACGGTGAAACCAGACCGAATCTGGAAGCCAGCATCTTCGTCGTAATCTGTGCATCCAAATGAGCCAGAATGTATTCGTCTACCTCCCGCATCAGATTCTTTCCTTCCTCCGCCGATTTTCCCATGCTCATGTCTTTCACATATAGGAGAAATTCATCAAACACCTGATCCATATCCGCAGCAGAGGAAAGAAGTTCCGCAATATCCGGAAATGTATTATTTTCCTCCGGCTCATTTCGCTCTGCAGAATGGACTGCCGCCATCAGAAACAGCTTCTGCAAAATCCGTTCCAGCTCTGTCTGCGTGACTCGAAACAGCTTCATCTGGTCTCTGACATTCATCAGAATCCCCTTCAGTTCGGCAAAATCGTCTTTCTTTACGGCAAAGGAGATGGCGGATTCCGTTGACGCAGCAAGTGTGAAGGGTCTTCGTTCCGGCAGGGCGTTTGTCACAGATGATACGCCAAACATACATTTTTCCTTTATCTCCGCCCGGAGTGCGCCAAGCCTCTCCTGCACCTGACTGATATCTGTAATGGCATTTCCATAGCAGATGGTTATCGAAATACGGGGAGGAAGCAGCGATAGAATTGATTCTGCGATTCCAGCCATATCAGGCTCGTTTAACCCCTCCAGAAGAAGAATCTGTTCATTCATCGCCTTTCCGAAAAAGCAGAATATCCCCTTCTCCTGTCTGGTCACAAGGGAAACGATCTGTTTTAAGTCATGATTCTTCCAGTACACATTCCCCGGCGTCATCTCCTCCAGACTGTTGGAATTAAACGCGCCGGCCATCAGATAAACGGGATATACCGTCTCAAATAACGCGTTCCCCGCCTCACAGGGAGTCCCTTCATACAGTATCCCTGTCAGAATCCTGCTTTTTTCCGCCCCCGCCCTCTGCCTTAGTTCTTCCTTCATCTGAGCCAGCAGCGAAGCCAGTTCTTCTCTGTCCACGGGCTTCAGCAGATAATTTTTAGCATTGTATAGGAGGGCCTTCCGTGCATAGGAAAAATCGCGGTAACCGCTTATCACTACCGCCAGCGTGGAGGGGCACGTTTCATATATGTATTTTAGAATCTCTGTTCCATCCGCCATTGGCATATTAATATCGGTAAAAACCACCTCCACCTGCTGCTCTTCCAGATATTCCATGGCCTCTCTGCCGTTTTTTGCGCATTTCACTACCGAAAATTCAGGATCAAGTCCCTCGATCATCTTTTTTATGCCGCGAAGCAGAGGTAATTCATCTTCCGCAATCAGGACCCTAATCATTCCAATTCACCTCCAAGCAGCACAACTGCCCCCTCCTCATCGTTATATAACCGGCATTCGAAATTCCTGTCATAACATATCATCAGCCTCATATAGATATTCGGGATGCAAAGCCCGCCGATCGATATCTGTTCCAGGCTCTCCCTCACATTTTTAAAGGTTAAGTTCTCTTTCATTCTTCCAAATTCATCTAAGTACTCTTCCGCAAATCCCGTTCCGTTGTCATGAACCTTTATAAACCATTTTCCATCCTCTGCATAAACCAGGAGCCTGATTTTCCATACCGGTTCCGTGTTTTTAAAGGAATGCTTAAAACAGTTTTCACAGACAGGCTGGATCATAAGCTTTGGTATCCGGACAGCGGACAGCGCCTGGTCCATATGAACCTCATATTCGAACAGGTCTTCGTACCGTTCCTTCATCAGCTCCATGTAATTAACCGCATTTTCAACTTCCCGTTCCATCGTACAGAATCCATCTTCCATCGATGAGGTAAAACGCAGCATTTTGCAGAGCCGCGAACAGATATTTTCCACCTTCTTATTGCCGTCTGCCTGTGATTCCATGGAGATAATCGCCAAAATATTATAGAGAAAATGGGGATTCATCTGAGACTGCAATGCAAATAAATGGGATTTCAGTTCATTCGTCTCCGCGGCGTACTGCTGTTCCACAGACTCCTTCATCCGGCTCAATACCGCGTTAAAAGCATTCTTGATCTGTACCAGTTCATCGCTGCTTTCATAACCTGCAACGTCCATCCGGAAATGCTCCAGTGAGATCGTTTTGATCGAACGGTTCAACTCCGTCAACGGCTTTGACAGCTTCCTCACAATCAGAATTTCCGTCACAATCGCAGTAATAAGAATCAGCAGCATTCCCAGAATCATCAGTCGGTTAAACTGAGCCAGCGGCTCCATCAGCACATTCTCCGGTTTTTCGAAGAGAATGGTAAACGGCGCGTTCCGCAGTTTTCTGCTGCACACATACCGGCCTGGTACACTTTTATCCCCGTCGGTCAGCCGTCCCTCTGACGCCATCTGGATCATTGCTTCCAGTCTGCTCTCGGTCCTGCCGCTTTCGGAGCCGAAGCTCCGGTAAACAGCCTCCCCCTCGTCCGTTAGGATTACGGAATTAATATCTTTCCCTATCCCATAAAACATTTCATCCAGCCGTTCTGCAAATTCCTGCACTTCCACATATCCACACTTTAAGCTGTTGGAAGAGTAATCCTTAATCTGTCTGACAACGGAGAAATACATTTTTTCAGATAAACCGGTATCGTTCAGCACATCGTTTTGCGGCGGAACGAAGCAAACGAAGCTGTCCTCCTGCCTGAAGAAATCGCGTATCTTTGCATACTCCTCTCCCGAAAAGTAAGCCTCTGTTCCGGTCGCTGTCGTAACAGTTGTCGCCGTACAGACAAAATCATGCTCATCATTATAGAGACAGATTCTGGCATACCCGTCCTTCTTAAAATTATAAGAATTCAGCAGCTTGATAACCTCCGAAGCAATGAGAGGCTCCCGGATAAAAAAATTGCTGTCCGGCTCCTGGTCCACCTTTTGGAAGACACTCACGATATTGGGATTTGCGGCTATCTGAAGCGCCGTTTTATCCATATTATAAAGATGGTTGTCCAGTCTGTCGGCAACGCTGGTGGCGATTACCTCAAAATCATCATTTGTCCGTTCCGTTATGGCATCCACCACATACCGGTAAAAGATTCCCATAAGGGCGGCTGATACAAAGAGAACTATTACTATGTGAAAAAAAATCATTTTCGATTGGAACTTTACTTTTTTCAGCATAAAAACCTTTCTTTTCGGTTCTTACTACCCCTTCACGGCTCCGGCTGTCATCCCCTCTATGATATATTTCTGCAGAGCCAGATAAAGGATGACGATGGGCAGCACGGTAATAACAAGCGCGGCAAAGACGTAATTCCAGTTTCTGGAATACAGGCCATAAAAATTGAAGATCATCATCGGAATCGTCGTTCGTTTCGAACTGCTCATCAGATACAGGGGTACCTGGAAATTGTTCCAGATTCCGATGGCTGCAATAATCAGGTTCGTGATCATGACCGGCTTCAGGATCGGCAGCAGCACCTTAAATATCAACTGAAATGTATTGCAGCCATCTATGATCGCCGCTTCGTCGATCTCCTTAGGCACACCAGTCACAAAGCTGGAAAAGGTCATGACCGCAAATGGCAGATTCACCGCAGCGAAGACGAGAATCACACCGATATAACTTCCATACAGATTCATTTTAATCATCATAAAATAGGTTGTCACCATCTGCATGGTGGCTGTCAGCCCAAATACAAAATAGTAATACAGGGCGCCGGCTTTTTTATCGTTCCGTCTGGAAATTATAATTCCCGTCATACAGCCAAGTATAATAACAATGGCGACCGAACACACCGTCACAATCAGGCTGTTTTTATAGCCCCTTAAAATCTCCCCCGTCTGAATCACATGCAGATAATTCTCAAACTGAAACTGTGACGGCAGGCTCAAATCCATATGCAGTGCCTCTCCCTGAGTCTTAAACGATCCCAGAATCATCATAATCAGAGGGATCAGAAACACCGGACATAGAACAAGACAGATCAGGAAAGGTATTATTTTTTTTCTATGGCGTATCCAGAATATCTTCATTATACATCAATCTCCCTTGATTTTAATAGTCTGTTTAATAAAAATGTGATTATCACAATTCCGACAGACAACAGCAATGCGCTGGCGCTGGATTTCCCGAGAAGCCCCATTCCGAACGCCCGGTACGTATAAGTGCTTAAAACCTGAGTGTCGAACCCTGGTCCTCCGCCGGTAAGGGAGTATACGAGATCAAATACCTTTAAACCACCGGTGATATTCAGCGTTGTTACAACGGTAAAGGATGGGGCCAGCAGGGGAAGCGTAATGTGACAAAACTGCTGCCACGGACTGGCTCCGTCCAACTGGGCGCTTTCATAATACTCACCGGAGATTGCATTTAAGCCTGAGATAAAAAGAAACATGCTGAATCCCGCCCACATCCAGACTTCAATAAAGATAATCCAGAACATCGCGGTTCCATAGCTGCCCAGCCAGTCTCTGGCCAACTGCCCCATCCCCGCGGCAGCCAACAGGTTATTGACCAGACCATCCTGCTTTAAAATCCCGGTAAATAAAAGGCCCACGATCATGCAGCTCAGCACACAGGGCAGATAGAACAGGGTCCGGAATATGCTGTTGCCGCGAAAACGCTTTACAACCACAAGCGCAATCAGCAGCCCCGTTACGGTTTTAAACAGTGTGGTCGTAAACGCAAACAGCAGTGTGTTAAATATGGAACGGGCAAATACTTCATCCTGGAACAGATTGATAAAGTTGCGAAGACCTATGAACTGCGGTGAATCCATACGGTCCAAATTCCAGTTCGTAAAGGAATAGAAGAATGCAATAATAATCGGCACTACAAAAAAAACGGTATATACAAGCGCCCCCGGAAGAGCGATCCACATCGGATATATTTTTGAACGCAGCTTTCTGTTCATACAGTAAAACCTCCTGTTAATCAAAGAAGGGGCGCTGCTCTGCCTTCACAGCCCGCAGCACCCGATCCTTAAACTACTTATTTAAAATCCTTCCGCTCCCTGATCCTTCATATACTGCTCATAATCCTTCTGGAATTTCTCCATAACGGCCTTTCCATCCATAGTTCCTTTGGCCGGAGCATCCACATAGTAAACGTATAAGCTGCTCTCAAACAACGGATTTAATGTCATTACGTAGTAATTGAATTCTGGGATCGCTTTTCCCTCTTTGATATAGTTTTCATTAATCTCAGCCAGGTAATCCGGAACCTTGCCACCGTCTACATCCTGGAATGCCGGGAATGCCGGGCGGTCTGCAAAGTAGAGATTTGCATATTCCGGTGTGGACCACAGATCAAAGATCTTTTTCACGACATCGAGATTCTCGGAATTTTTATATGCTACGAATCCTGCGGAAGACATATTCTCGGTGATAACGTCCGTGCCCTCCTTCATAGAGACAGGGAACATACCGATTTTGGCCTCTGGATTTGCCTCCAGGACAGACGACGCAAAGAAGTCTCCGTTAAAGTGCATTGCGGCTGTTCCGTCCGCCACAGCCGCAATGGCATCATCGTAGGTTGCGGATGCAAAATTGCTGTTTACGTAGCCTTTCTGATATAATTCCAGATATTTGTCCAGTACCTCGGCGAATTCCGGAACATCGCTCCACTTTGTTTCGTTTTTCAGGATCTTGTCGGCAAAATCCTTACAGCCGTCCGCTCCAAGGATTTTTGCAAAATTGTCTGTCATGAGTATCTGCGGAACCCAGGTATCTTTCGGCATAAAGATCGGTGTTGTCCCGCTCTCCTTTATTTTCTCACAGGCAGCGAGAAGCTCATCCCAGGTTGCAGGTACCTCAACACCAGCTTTGTCAAACACATCTTTATTGTAGATAAATCCATGAAGTCCCGGTACGGAAAGGAACGGGAATCCATAAATCTTTCCATCCTTGGCCGTTACGTTCCCCGGTATAATCAGACGGTCTGTCCAGGCTTCGCCCGTCATGTCTGCAAAATTAGATGCCGGATCAATGATATCGTACACGGCCGGGACATTATAATCAATGATATCCGGGCACTCTCCTGAATTGAGCTTCATCTTAATCATGTTCAGAGATTCATCATCCGGCACGATCTGTGCATCGATCTTAATATTCTCTTCCTCTTCCAGCTTCTGAATCATTTTCTGGAGGCCCTCGAAGTTTCGGGACTGCTGAATCAGGGCTGTCACGACCACCTTTTCTTTGCTGCCGGCTTCCTTTGCCGGTGTCTCCTGCTGTTCCTTCGAAGCCTCAGCCTTAACTGATTCTGTCTGCGGAACCTCTGCTGCTGTGTCCTTCCCCTGGCCGCCGCATCCTGCTAAAGCTCCCACCGTCACCATACACGCTGCTGCAATTGCAAATACACTTTTTTTCATGTAACTTCCTCCTGTCTCTTTGATAGATTTATGATACCATTCCGAATCCTCTGCCGTAAATGTACAAAAGTTAAATGCGGTATGGAAAAAAATTACATGTTTATCTTCTGACAAAAATGCGGCAGGGACTAAGAACAAGAAACAGCGGCCTTGAAATTAATTACTTTCAAGACCGCCGCCGATTCAACAGGACGACACGGAATTCCATCTATTCTATTTTGCCAGTAATCGTAATATCTCCGCTCTCAAAAAATCCGGTACAATTATAAGCCCATCTGCCGGCTGAAAGCGCGATCGTTTTTGTCATATCGCTGTCAGTGACCGTAATACGCTGTTCTTCATGATTGGGCGAAAATAGAATGATATCTGCGGATCCCCCCTTAATATCAGACTGAATGGAAAGAGTTAAAACCTGATCGTCTTTCGCATCAAAGCTGCCTGAGCGGGTAATACTGTTTTGCTTACCATTACTCAGATTTATGACAGTCCCTTTGCTGTTCTCCATTTCTGCTGCCGTTTTGCCGGGACTATCGCCATTATCATGACTGCGGGGAACTGTGCCGCGAATGGTGATACTGCCGCTCTGAAAGAATCCGGTACAATTATAAGCCCATCTGCCGGCAGAAAGCGTAATTGTTTCCGTCTCATCAGAATCGTTAATGGTAATGCGCTGTTCCTTGCTATCGGGTGAGAAGAGAAACAAATCTACGGAACCGCCTTTGATGTCAGATTGAATCGTTATGGTTAAAATCTGATCGTCTTCTGCCTCGAAGCTGTCCGATTTGGTAATGCCGTTATGTCCATTACTCGCCAGATGAAAGACGACCTCCTCTTCTGTCTCTGCGGTATCCTGTCCGGTGGCATTTCCCGGCAGCGGATTCGGAGCAGCGGCGTAAACGCCGGTAAATGCTCCGCCAAGGCAGATCGTAAGTGTCATGATAAAGGATAATACTTTAATCATCTTTGATTGTTTTTTATAATTCATAATAGCGTCCAGCCTTTCTTTCAGCAGCTCCCTGCTTTCATTCAATGTAACAGAGGCAAGCGAATTTTTGTAGTTTCCTTTGGGTCTGACCGCACCCAGCAAGGTATTCCCATAGTCCCGCATAGCGTTCTCATCCAAATGCCGGATAATAACTTCGTCGCAGGATAATTCACACAGACGGTTGACATCGCGCGCCATCAGGTACACGAAGGGGTTAAACCAATGCAGACATACCGCCGTCTGCATAAGCCATTTATAAAACATATCTTTTCGCTTAAAATGCGTCAGCTCGTGTCTTATGGTATATTGAAACTCTAAATCCGAACAATCGGTTCCCGGCAGCACAATACAGGGATGGAAAAAGCCAAGCAGCAGGGGAGATGATATGAGGCTGTTTGTATACAGTTCCACCGGGACATTGATTTTTGCGTCTTCTGCCTCTTTTCCAAACTGCTCCAAAAGATTAATATCGTCTACCGGAGTACAACCGGCTTTTACGTATTTTATAAAGCTCTGATAGATTGTAATCTTCCGTATTAACAGGATCAGAGCGACTACCATCCAAACCAGGCCCAAATTACGTATCAGTATCAGAAGACCATATTTCATCACCTTCACCGGGGAATAGTCTTCATCCCCGGCTTTACTGTCACCGGGGAAAGTATTTGGAAAGAGATCCGTTCCCTGCAGCGACGCAACACCAGATTCAGGAAGCATTTTCCGTTCTAATTGTGAGGCTGCGTAATCATAGTTTCTAAAAAGGCCTCCCACAAGATTATGTTCCGGTGCAAAGGGGAGCAGCAGTCTGGCAATTACGGCGAGCCAAATATAATACTGCCAGGTCTTGCTCATTTTCGATCGAAATAAAGGTTTGCAAAGGAACAGAATGAAAAAAAGGATAGACCCGGAAAGAGATAGTGACAAAATTAGTTTTATCATTTCGTTTATTTGTGACTGCCTCCTTTTTCCCAATGGCGTTTTAAGTCCTCATAGTCCTCGCAGGAAAGCAAGTCCTTTTGTAACAACGTGGCTACAAGCCCCTTCGCATCACATTCATAGACCTTTTCGAGAAAATCCTGCGTCTGTACCTCCTGATACTCTGCCTCGGAAACAACAGCTGTGTATTCATTCCTGCGTCCTATCTTATTCGTCTTCAAAAAGCCTTTGCTGGCCAACCGAGAACATAAAGTAATGATCGTATTTTTTGTCCAGGGGGTGCCTTTGTCCTCTAACGCCCTGACAATCTCCGCATACAACGCCGTTCCGCCGTTGTTCCAAATGATTTTCATAAGTATCAATTCATATTCTGATATTTGCTGCATATTTTTCATCTCCATCTTAGATTACATGCTGTACTCTAAATTTATGATAACATTTTGTACGCCATGTGTCAAGGAATTTAATGAAAAGGCTGGGGAAACGGGAAGGTGCTGAGAAATCCCGATGATATAGAGATTTTTCAGCACCTTTTGCGTTGTATTTTTATGATAGTTCCACTCTAAGTAAAACTTTCGATCAGCGCCTTCCTCATTGCTTCCGGATCGGGCTTCCTCCCCGTCCACAATTCAACCGCCAGGGCTCCCTGATAGATGAGCATGCTCTGGCCGTCGAGTATATGGGCTCTCCGTTCGCCGGCCTTCTGCAGAAATGGCGTATATGCCGGATTCGTAATGATGTCCTGTACTACCATGTTTTGATTAATGGTATCGTAATCGATATCCGGTAGTGATTTATCTGGGTACAGGCCGATATTTGTGGCATTTACCAGAATATCACACACCGGAATTCTGACTTTCTCCACCCACTTTATAAATTCTGCGGTGCAGCTGGTATTCTCTGTAATCAGGGCAGCCAGCTCTCTGCCTTTTTCCTCTGTCCGGTTGATGATTGTTAAATGAACGGCCCCTGCCAGCGCACATTCCACGCTGATCGCTCTTGCGGCGCCTCCCGCCCCCAGGATGACAAGTCGTTTGCCAGCCAAAGAAATGCCATTCTCACGAAGTCCGATAACGAAACCTTTTCCATCCGTATTTTCCCCGTACAGTTTTCCTTCTTTTACCAAAATCGTATTGATTGCCCCTATGAGAGCAGCGCTTTCCGAAAGCCCCTCCATATAAGAGACCGCAGTAATCTTATGAGGTATGGTCAGGTTCAGCCCGGAAAATCCCAAAGCCCTGATGCCGTCCAGCCCATCTTGCAGGTCACAGGCCGGCACGCGAAACAGCTGGTAGCGCCAGTTCAAGCCCGTACTTCGAAAGCCGGCTTCCATCATAGCCCCTGAAGGATTCTCATCAATCGGATCGCCAAACGCACCTGTAGTAGGTATTCTGAAACATTCTTTCATCTTATTTCCCCCTTATAACCCGATTTCATAGACATGGATCTCTGCATCTGCTATAAGCCCCTTCGTTTCAACAGACATCCGGCCTCCCTCCATCTGAGGATAGATTCTAAGCGTCATGGCAGAACTTCCATTGATAAAAATCTCTGCTACAGAATTGTCAATCAGGATATCTACATGAACACTTCCATCTTTTTTCCGTCTGAAACAGCCCAAAATCGGCCTTTTATCTACGGATTTAATCAGGCTGCTATCCTCCATCGGCGCATAATAAGTACCTTCCCGTGGGTTAATGATGACATCAGTATATTCCTGTCCATCGCTGTCCGCCAGAAAACGGAATGAAAACACATCGTCAGACTGAATGGTTCCTTCTATTTCCGCCGTGCCGGATACTGTTTTACATTCATATCGACCGGTAAAATTCTGAAGTTGGACCTCTTCATCCGTGCGGCGCAGAGTCTCGAATTCCGGCAGACGCTCCTGAACCAGTTCATTTTCCTCATTAATGCATATCACTCTTGGAATTGCCTGGACACCGGACCATTCTCCATCGGTAAAAAGTCCTCTCCTGGGATCTTCCCGAAGCCATCCCCACATCAGAGTCCGCCCTTTCTCATCGAATGATATCTGGGATGCGAAGAAATCACCATAGTCTACACTTCCCTGATTGTAAACTTCCAGCTTCCCATCGTCCGTAATGGTACCCACAAACCAGTGCAGAACACGAATGTCCCATATCGAATGGATAAACAACACCTTATCTCCATAAACAATCAGGTTGGGGCACTCCATAACCTCCTTCGCACACGTATTGCGAAAAAACTCATTAACATAAGTCCATGACCGAAAATCATTCGTTGTGTACAGATGTACGGCACCATATTTTTCATCTACAATCCCCGCAACAAGGCAGTATATTTTTCCTTTCCACCGAAATACGAAAGGATCACGCCACTCTGTCAGCCGTTTTCCCGGAGCATCCGTGTTTCTCATAACCGGGTTTTCCGGTATCTGTTTCCAGGTTACGCCGTCCTCTGTCGTGGCCGCCCACTGCTGGGAACCACTGTTTTGACATCTTTCTCCCTGACCAACGCTGGTATAAAGCAGTTCTATCTGACCGTTATTGATATAGCTGCATCCGGAATAACAGTGTGTCTCCCCCCTGTCCAGAGCCGGATACAGAGCAATCGGTCTATGTTCCCAGTGAAGCAGATCCTTACTTACAGCATGTCCATAATGAAGATTCCCCCAGTGCCAGTCCGTGGGATTATATTGGTAAAACAGATGATGCTCCCCTTTAAAATAAATTGTTGCATTTGGATCATTCATCCAGTTCTTTTCAGGCAGAAAATGATAACTTGGTCTGTGTTTCATCGTAAACTCCTTTATTGTTATAAGATTTTTTATGCACTCAGCCCTTAACCGCTCCAGCAGTCAGACCTCCCACCACGTACTTTTGGAAAAATCCGTAGAATATCAGCTGAGGTACAAGGATAAGCAGAGCTCCTGCCACAAGTCCGCCATAATCAATGCTGTATTTTCCGCGGAACATGGAAACACCCATGGAAATTGTACGCATGGCTGGATTCTGGATCAGGGTAACTTCCAACGGGAATTCATTCCATACATAGAGCACATTGAATACGGTAACTGTAGCCAGGACTGGCTTGATTAAGGGAATGGTAATATACGTACAAAGCTTCGTCAGGCTGCAGCCGTCAATAATAGCCGCCTCCTCTATATCCCTGGAAAATCCTTTTAAGAAACCGACAAACAACAACGTATTAAAAGAAACGGATGAGGCCGCCAGAGGCAGTATGACAGACAGATACTTATTAACAATTTTCAGGGCAATATTTATTCTGTAAATCGGGAACAGCAGAATATAGGTGGGAATCATAAGACCCGACAACAAGAATAAATAAATTCCGTTTTGAAGCTTCCTGCTGCGAAATTTCAGTCTGGTCAATGCGAAAGAACACATAAAAGTCACCACCAGACAGAGTATCTGGGTAAAGACCACGATAATAATCGTATTCTTATACATACTTCCAAGAGGCAGAATAGCAAGTGCGTTCTTAAAATTGTCCCAGTTCAGCGACTCAGGCAGCGCAAACGGCTCATTCATAATCTGAGTATTCGTCTTAAAGGCCAGCACCACCAGCCAGAGGAATGGAATCATGAGCACCGCTGTAATTAATACAGTAACCGCAGACAATGCTGCCGCTCCAATCCTTTTTTTCTTTTTTTCGTCCAACATGGCAGTTTACTCCTCCTCTCCTACCTGTTCTCTCGTGACATAGAGATAGATAACCGCAAACAGAGCAGAAATCAGAAATGTCACCGATGCAATGCTCATGCCATATCCATACCTGGAGGATGTGAATGTGGAATAATACATATAGGTCACCAGCAGATCCGACATGTGGTTCGGACCACCGCCAGTCAACTGATAGACGATCTCGAATATTTTGAAACAGCCTGTAATCACCAGAAGCATAACTATAATAATGGTCTGCCTGATCATAGGAAATGTGATATAGATCAGCTGCTGCATCTTCCCTGCACCGTCAATTTCCGACGCCTCATAAAGTTCCTGTGGCACCATTTTAATACCTGCCAGAAATATGGTGGCGTTATAGCCCAGAGTCTGCCAGAGGAAAATAGCGCCTACACAGTATGGTGTCAGAGTTTTCCCTCCAATCCATTCCGGCTGGGCAGACACGCCAATATACCGTAGAAATGCGTTGATAAGTCCAATCTTGGGATCCAGAATAAACACCCAGATCAGGCCAATTAATATAGGACTGATAATATTCGGGGAAAAGCAAAAGGCTTTTACCAGCTTTCCGCCCCGCATCTTCCTGGCAAACAGCAATGATAATCCAAAGGAGCAGGGAACTATGAGAAGCAGAGACATCGTCAGGACAAGTCCCGTGTTTTTCAATGCAATATAAAATATCTTATCTGAAAACAGCGTTATGTAGTTCCGTAAACCCAAAAATTCAGGTTTTCCAATTCCCGTAAAATTAGTAAATCCATAATAAAACGCCATGAAGACCGGAATAATGATATACAGCAGAAATAGAATTACTGCCGGTGCAATCATCAGTATTTTTGTCTTTTTGGTACTGAACCAATGCATACCGTCTCTCCTTTTGAGTCAGAAATGGCGCTGCCATGACTGGCAGCGCCAGAAATTGTTACTGGATTGTGCTCTGCTGTTCGTCCATATAGCTGAGGGCCTCTTCCGGTGTATAAATTCCGTTAATTACACCGATCATGCTCTCTCTGTATTGATTGATAAGCTGACCAGGAATATACATATCAGGGCATGCCGCCGGGCTTTCCCAGTCATCATTCATCTTTTCCATAACCCTTGCAAATACCGGGTATTTCTCCTTGTCGATCTCACCGTCATACTTTGTGACTGGAATACTCTGATTATCTCTTGCAATTATTCCGGTTCCCTGCTCCCCATAATAAAACTTCAGGAAATCTACAATGACCACATACAATTCCGGATCTTCTTTCTGTACTTTAGCAGAAACGCAGTAAGGATGAGCAGGTGCCTTCATGGATACATTCTGATTGCCAATTCCGTCACTGAACGTTGGTCCCCACCAGTAGTAGATGGATCC
This sequence comes from Hungatella sp., assembly GCF_046966825.1. Taxonomy (NCBI): domain Bacteria; kingdom Bacillati; phylum Bacillota; class Clostridia; order Lachnospirales; family Lachnospiraceae; genus Hungatella; species Hungatella sp. The sequence continues at coordinate 14,955 of NZ_JBKVCZ010000052.1, forward strand.
GGCCAGATCACTCTGATCGAATTTCTTGGTATCCCATACACCGGAGTTGAGCATAGCCGCCTTTCCCCCCATAAAGGCCTCCACGGACTGATCATAACTCATAGTAGTCACATTATCAGGAAATACACCCTTATCACGCATATCAGCAAGCTTGTTGTAAAACTTTAAGTAATCATCATTCTGCCATTTATCCGTTCCTGCGATAATGTCGTCTATATGGTCGAAAAAGCCGTATCTGCAATGCATATTTTCAAACGCCCATGCAGTGAAGGTATCTTTGGCTCCCTGTGCCATTGGGATAATATCGTTTGAGCGGAACACTTCAGCGCAGTGGATAAACTCATCATAAGTCACAGGCAGTTCCAGGCCATACTGGTCAAATAATGCTTTGTTCAGCCATATGCCATTGGACTGAAGCTCACATGGAATGCCGTAAATCTTGCCATCAATCTTCAGAGAATCCAACATCCCCGGAAGAAAGCCATCCATGAACGCCTGATCGGAATTAATTTCTTTCGATAAATCGGCCAGATATCCCGCATTTGCCATCTCTACTGCTCCGCCCTGCTCCATCCAGAACAGTTCAGGAAGTGAACCATTCTGTGCCGCCATCTTAATATTACGTATCTGATCGTCAGAAGAGGTCCCCTGCAGTTCAATCGTTACATTCGGATGTTCCTTCATATATGCCTGTACCACGGCATATACCTGAGGCGCCTGCTCTTCTACATTCGCTACATGCTCAGCAAATACAAATTTATAAGCCTTGTCTGCTGCTCCATCGTTACCGGCAGTGCCTTCCTCTGTCTTGCTTTCAGGTACCGCCTTTGCAGTTGCCTGATTTGCTGCGGAAGGCTGCTCCGCTGTTGTACCCGCTGCCTCATTCCCCTTTCCGCAGCCTGCAAACAACAGTGCTGATGATACAGTCAACCCCAATACCAAAACTTTCTTCCAATACCTCTTCTTCATAAAATACCTCCAAATGATTTGGCAGGCATTATCACAGCAGTATTTTGACCGATTTTCTCGCTACCAGCCGCGGGTCCAGCACCAGCCTTGCAGGCTGCTCTCCTGATCCGTTTTCCCTTTTGTTGAACTGGCCGTCAATCATCTCTGCTATGAGCCTGCCGATGGACTCGTAAGAATGTGCCACTGTAGTGATGCCGTAAACCGCTGTCCAGGGCAGATCATCATAAATAATGAAGCTGATATCGTCCGGTATGGACAAATTCATCTCGGAAAGCGCCTGGATGACGTTGATGCTGGTGGATTCTCCAACCGACAGAATTGCAGTGGGCTGCACCGCGTGAATCTTTTCCTTGATCATCTCTTTGGCACAGTCCGCGTAGCTCATTAGGTACAGGCATTCATTATCCATTTCCAGTCTTTCCTCTGCAAATGCCCTTGCGTATCCAACCTCCCGCTTGACAAGAGCCGGATTAGTCTTACTGATCAGCATGATCTTCTTATGGCCACTTTGAAGAAGGTGCTTCACAGCCAGATACGTTCCCAGCTCATCATCAATCAGCAGTGTGTCCAGATCGGGGTAGACTGTCCGGAACAGCTGAAGCAGTGGAAACCGCTTTGCGTTCAGCTGTTTTATCAGCTCCCCGTCCCCCTCCGGAGACGGCACGAAAATAATGCCGTCATACTTATGAGCAATGGCTGCTTCAAAGTTCTCCCGTTCCACCGATGCACTGTTGCTGTTGTACATAACAGCAAGCTGGTATCCCTTATGTTCCAGTTCCTTGGAGGTCTCCCTCACCATGGCACTGTAAAACGGGTTCACAATCTCATCTAAAAACAACGCCACTGTCCTTTTGCTTTCCTTTCCCCCTGTTCTGTTTACCGTCTTAGGTACGTATCCCAGTTCTTTCGCAGCTGCATATACTTTTTCCCTGATCTCAGGGCTGGTAAAATACGTATTGCTGTAGGCTTTATAAACAGTAGGAACAGATACTCCGGCTAATGCTGCCACATCTTTAATATTACTCATAAACGCATCCTTTCCAGCAGCAGAAGTTACTCAAGAAATAATTATTAGATATTATTAAATAATTATTTCTTTTATGTATATAATTATATTCTCATCTGCTGCATTTGTCAATATTTATATATTTTATATTATATTATTTGTACATATTGTACATTTCAAACTATGATTTTTGTAAGTAGCGTACCATTGTTTAAAATAATTATTCTCGAAACATGCGTTAAAACCAATACCTGGAGTGTTTTATGGAAATTATTGGAATAATTATATCATATATAAGAGAATTATTCAGATGTTTTTCTTAGATAAGAAAATAGAAAAGGCTGCCCTTAATCGGACAGCTTTTTCTATTTTGATCCTGAGCAGTTCCATTTTTTCTGACAGCTTCCGATGTAAGAACCTGGAACTGGCAGATGGTATATATAATAAGTCAACCATTCAACTGATATTCGCTAAAAACTGCCGCACCGCCTGCTCTACATTTTTACATGGCCTTCCCTGTGTCTTTATGCCGTTTTCTCCGATACAAACCACATGAAACGAATAGTTATTAACCGGAACATAGTCCATTTCTATCATGATATTGGCATCCAGATCCTGCAGCAATACCATGGTTGTCTGTGTGCTGTTAATACAGTTCTGTACTTCTGACAGGTATTCCAGACAGTCCGCCTCCTCATGGAAAGCATCTGTCAGCCTGTTCAACTTTTCGATTCTGTCCTTTGCCGTACATTTGGTATAATTCCACATAGCCCCTCCTTCTTGTATTCTTTGCTCTGCCTCAGTGTGTCAACTGGTACTGCATTGCGTAATTAATTGTGAATAAAATGCCTGATATCTTTACACAATTACGGAGGTGTTTACAATAAGTCCTGACAATTTATACTCTCTTCTTCGACCTGTTAGTTGCAGTTCACAGTCCTGTTATTTTCTAAGCACCACTTTCTTTCTAAAAAGAATATATGCCCCACAGATAACTAATATCCCCACACCGCTCCATACAAAGCTCATGCCGTACCCCAGCCAGGATGCGGCTAATGCCCATAAAACTCCACATAAAATGTTGGCAATATCCTGTATACAGTAAAAGAGTGTGTTTGCGTGAGCCGAATCTTTATCATCCAGCCTTAAAATATCCAGATGAGCACAGGACATTATAATCCCGGAAAAGAACCCCACAGCGGTGCCGCCGGCAAGAAATGAACTGCGTCCTGGCGTCTTACCTACCCACAACATTGCTGCACAGTAAAGTACTGCTCCAAAAAACAGAAGCCCATGCAGTCTCCTCTGGGTCTTCATGACCTCTTTTAGACATGTTCTAATTAGTATGGAAGAAAGCGAAGAAGCCACCAAAAAGATAACCACCTCCTTCAATTTGCCTTCACTATCTGCGAAAACAGTCAGCAATGCCATGTAGCAGTTACACAAAATCAGAAAAGAAGCCGTAAAAAAAGGTACACAGCTGTCTTTCCAGGTAGACCTTTCTTTTGTTTTTCAACTGCATTTCCCCCGTTTTCTGCTGCAGGTATCCACATACACAGGAGAAAACCAGCCATAGCGGCTAATACTGCCAAAAGGCATACCAGCCTGAACCCGTTCTCCGGACTGCGCTTCACGATTTCCAGCGCCAGATACGGGCCAGTAAGGGACGCCATAATTGAAGCAATTCCTATCAGTCCCACAGACTTTTCCGGCGTTTCGATGAATCTCATTGCAACTGACGGTACCGCCGAACTGGCAATACCGAAAGCAGTGCCCTGAAGAATTCTGCACAGCATGGCGGGAATGGCTTCCGTAAACAACAGGAAACCGCTGCATGCCACTGCCATCAATCCAAGACCAAACGCTGCAAACTTTTTCATATTCTCTTCACGAATCAAATTTAGCAGCAGGACTCTGGAAAACAGGGCCCCTGCTGAAAAAAAACTTAACTGCAGTCCCAAGGCCGCAATACGAAAATCCATTTTTTCAAACTGCAGCGGCAGGACAAAGCTTAGCAGCTGATTGACAACACTTGTAAAATAGAGCATCAGTACTGCCGCCGCTGTCCATACCCTGCCGTACTTTTTTACAGTTTTCATAATTTTAACCGGCTAATGCTCCTACCGCACTCTGAGTGCTGGGTAATGCCATACTCTGCCCTGCAAACGTAATCCAGACAATAAACAGCGCGCATACAAAAGCACCTGTCCAGATTCGTTTTGTTTTCACACTCATATGGGTGGAAAGAATCGCATTTATTCCAAACATCGGTATCAACGAGAAGCAAATACACATAAAGCCTGCGTTTCCCATCACATACGGAGTCTCCCTGTAAAGGAAGGACGGTTTTCCCGATACAAAATAAACCATATTCCATATGATATACATGATTGTCAGCCCGCCGACTGCCTGCAGGATACCGATCATCTGGTTCTTAACCATCTGTTTTCTGCCGTCCTCCTCCATACTATCATCTCTTAAAATTGCCGAAAATGCAATACTTCCAATTAAAAAGCTAACAAAAAACGGAATAAAATACTGAATCATATAAACCAGTCTGTCCAGTGAAAACGTTCTGATATTAAATATCCACGAGGCAGCTTCAACAGTAAAAACCTTTTCTGTGACAGCCATAATCACAAAAACCGGTACAATCAGACATACCGCATATAGTGCAGCTTTTCCTATGTATACTGCCGTTTCAGAGGCATTTTTCCCTACCTTCCAGCCATAGACTTCCATATTTCCGCCGTGTTTCTTTCCATAGGCAAAATGCCAGATAATAAAGATTACCAGCATACAGAGCGCATTAGCCACTGTCCAGATTAAATAACCAAAGGAGCTGGGATTAAAGGGGAACAATGCAGACTGTTTCACCCGGTTTTCCCCGTATACATAGCAGGGAACAAACGTAAGAACCGGTATCACTGTAAATAAAGTTATAAAGCAAATCCTGTACCATATGCTGCGCGTTCCAGTCATAACAGCAGTCCCGTTTGTCTCCCTCTGTTCCAGACTCTCGAAAGGTTTCCACAGGAAAAGAAGATTCGCCAGGGATAAAAACAACATAACAATTCCTATAATCTCCGTTGTACCGAATAAAAATCTCAATCCCCAGACCTGATTGGAGCTGTCAATGGGAACTGGCGCCTTCATGGAATTCATAAAAAAATCAAGTCCATTTTTAACTGCATTTTTGCTGTTAACGGTAGTCACATGCGTGCAGTCTTCTATGGTATAGAAAATACGTTTTGTTCCATCCTCCCAGCTGCCGCACCCCACGTTTACAAGATTCAGGATCTCTGCCCCGCCCCAGGTCTCTGAAAACAAAGCGGCTGCCACTTCTTTATTTCTCAAATAATCGTAATTCCATTCTGTTCCCATCACATGATGCAGCAGGTCCTGACCACATTCATCGTAACGTGACATATTTAGTGCCACATTGGTATGGATCAGAGACTCGTCCAGTCCGCCGCCTGTAATAGAAGGACTGATATAACCGTTTAATAAGATTCCCTTTACACTATCCGGATACTTTTTTGCCATACCGACCGCTGCATTCGCCCCCTTGGAATGCCCTGTCCCTCCTAATTGAGAATGGTCGACAAAATCCAGGTTCATCAGATATTCGGCCGCTGCAATTCCTCCATAACTCCCATCCCCCAGTTCATCTGGCACGTATTCGCTTCTGCCATGGCCTTCCATCTCCAGTGCGAGAACTACGTAGCCGCGTCTCGACAATTCCACATTATATGATGTCATTGCCGCTGTGTACCCGTTGTTTCCATGTGATGTAACAATTGCCGGCGCCGGATTTTCCGAAGTCGCATTTACCGGCTGGTAAAGGATTCCGCTCATCCGATACCCATCATCATTATTAAAATAAATCCGTTTTACACTGACATTTCCAAACTGTGACTCAATCCCCCGTGCTCCCCATGCAGTACCGATCATAATGATCAGACTCACCAACAACAGTACTGCTTTCTTTTTCAAGCTCTTACCTTTCATGTTTTCCTCCTTTTTATGTGATCGTTCACACATATCTTTAAATGAAACGGGAGTCGGATCTACTCCCGTTAGGTTCTATATGTGAACGTTCACATATTTTATGTTTTTATTATATACTTTCACGCATAATCAGTAAAGGTTTTACATGGACTTTTTCTACAATTTTTTGATTTTTGTTAATTTGTTCCAAAAGAAGGAAAGTTATTTTGTCTACTATTTCTTGTAAGTTCATATCAACCGTTGTCAATGCAGGATTCAGAAAGCTTCCCACATCGATGTTACCATATCCGGTGATCGCCAACTGTACGGGAACCTTAACTCCGGCTTTTGCTAATACTGCAAGTGCTCCGATTGCAATCTGGTCAGATAATGCAATCATGGCAGTTGGCATGGAAGGCAGGCTGATCACCTCTGCCGCCAGGCGCCTCCCTATCTCGTAATGTGTTGCTGTATCGTCCCTGCATTGAAGAAACCAGTCTTTGCGAACAGGCAGCCCCTTTCGTTTCATTTCACACTGTATGGCAGAGATACGAACACTTGACATCTGTGAATCAAAATCCGGTCCCAAGCATCCGATTTCTTTGTGTCCACGTTTTACCAGCTCATCCACAATCAACGCCAGGCCGCTGTTATCATCATGAATCACACTACTGATACCTTCCAGCCCCATAGGACCAAAGCAGACTACTGGAACCGGACATAATTCCAATTCTTTTTTAATCTCGTCATCTGCCACTACCAAAGAAACAATCAGACCATCCACGCCCTTTGCAATCAGATTTCTAATCTGCTGGATCAAGAGCTGCTTGGACTGTAGGTAACGCATGATCAGAATCTGATATCCTGCTGCTTCCATGCTGGCATGCAGCAAATTGATCACATTTACCAGGAGCGCAGAATCCAGAGAGGAGATCATAACGCCGATCGTCTCCGTCTTCCTCGTCTTCAGCGCTTTTGCCTGTGCACTCGGCCTGAATCCCGTTTCCTGTACTATCTTTTCTATTTTCGCCCTGCTTTCCTCGCCGACATATCCACCATTAAAATATCTGGATACCGTCATTCTTGAAACGCCGGCCATCTTGCCTACTTCATTTAATGTCATTAGCTGCTCCTTGTCATGTGTTGTTTCAAAAAGCTTTCATATTGTAGCTAATTGTACAATAGAATAATTCACAATTCAACCCTCCCCCCGCATACTGTATTATAAAAACGTTGTCCCGAACTGCGAACAGCAGCCGGCAAAAGGATACTATGATGAATCCAGATCTATGCAGCAGAATTATTCTGCCGTACTGTCCATCCTACGAATCGGCGAGGCAGATCTTTAACCGTTCCATACAAAAATGTCCCTCCTCCATCGTCTATTGCAGGAATGATAATGAGGCGGCACAGGCAGTTTGTTATGGCGCCAGCCAGAAGCAGGAAATCCGAGTGAGATCCGGCGGACATAATTATGAAGGATACTGCATCGGTAATGGTAAGATGACGGTTGATACCAGTCCTTTAAAAGGGATTCAGCTTGACAGCACCGGAACGCTCAAAATCGGCGGCGGTGTCTCCAACAGAGAACTTTACCATTTCTTGAAACAATACGGCTATCCATTTCCCAGCGGTACTTGCCCTACCGTAAATGCAGTCGGCCTGACTCAGGGAGGCGGCTGGGGACATTCCTCCAGAATGTATGGACTGGCCTGTGACAGCCTTGTGGAAGCAGAACTCATCGATGCCTCCGGCAGGCTGATTACTGCCAGTGAAGAGTCTCATCCCGACCTTTTCTGGGCTCTGCGGGGCGGGGGAGGCGGGAACTTCGGCGTCGTGACATCACTGAGTTACCGCCTTACACCTGTAGTCTCTCATGTCACCTATGTGGACATAGAATATTCCCGGATCGACGATTTAACCGCACTCCGATTTTTTCAGACATGGCAGGCATGGACCACAGGCGGCGAGATTCGTTTCACTCCCAACAGCCGCATTTTTAATTCTGCACGGGACGGGATGGGCATATTCCTGCGTGGCTTCTTCTACGGAACACCGGACGAAGCGGAGGCCGCGGTTCAGCCATTTCTCGATATCCAGGGTGCACAGGTTTCGTTTCGCTATGTTACTTTTTGGGAAGCCACCGAAATTGACGCTTCGATTTACCCGGCTTCTGAAACGTTTCGGTTTGCAGGACGTTTTGCGTATGCGGACTTTTCAGACAGCCAGATTATATCGCTCCTCAGCCTCATCAAGACCAGAGCGCGGGGGGCCTCCTATGCTTCCGTGGCACTCTACGCCATGGGCGGCAAAGTCAGAGCTGTAAATCCCTGCGAAACCGCATTCTACTACAGAAATTCCGACTTTATCATCGGAATCGAAACGGTATGGGAAGACTGCTTCTTCGAACCGGAGAATCAGGCATGGATGGCGGCACGCTTTCCATATTTACGTTCCTTAACCACAGGTTCGTATATTAATTTCCCGTATCTATGTACAGATCACTACATGGACGCTTACTATGGAGAGAATAAAGAGCGGTTAATTGAAATCAAGAAACGGTATGATCCGTGCAATCTCTTCCGCTTCCCTCAAAGCATCCGGGCTGACCATCCGCCGGGGCAACTGCCGGAATAAGCGGCCGCCAATGAAGTTTCAAAGCAGTTGCGGCCGGTATTGTCACTTCAGCCAGCTCCTCAGGAATGGTCCTGCCAATGCAATGACAGGGAAGCCAACTCCGATAAACCGGAAGATCCATACGAAAAACCAGGTCCCTCTCTGTTCTTTTGGCACATAAATCTTATCCGGACGCCCGGGAATATAGTGAAGCTCTACCTCCTCTCCAACGGAGACGGAAAGAAAGCCGCTCCCAAAGCTGCTGTTGGTGCTGGATTCCGATGTAATTCTGTGCTTAGCCCCCTCTGCGTAAAACTCATATACGGGGGCGTACGTTCTGTCCTGGCTGCTGCCCCGCGGTTCTTTGTCCACCACGATGGCAGTGGTCACGGCGGTGGCGAATCTGCGTCTCTTAGCAGCCTTACGCCCCATGGCTGATCCGATTACCATAAATACAACAGGTACCAGGACAAAAAGGATATCTCCCAAATCCCGGTCTGCCATACCATGCTCATACTGAACCATAATCACCACCCCGATGGCGCAGTAAAACAAACTCCACAGAAGAAAAACTCCCCATTTCTTTCCGGTACTCTTTTCTTCCTGTGGCATCCCTGTAGGATCTTCCCGGCTCTTGACAAGTCTGTAGAAATGGATTACAACAAGTGCTGAGCCTATCAGTGAAATGGCCGATACTACGATAACAAAGATCCAAAGTGATTGATTCATGGCGGTATCCTCCTGTCGGCAGCGGTCTGTCAGCAAACATTTATGCCGCAATCGGGTACATGCTGCTTCATAAATTAATTCTAGTATATGCCTATCGGTATGTCAAACCATTCCTCCAGACGCCTATGCCAATGATTGAATCACTGCAACGCCTGCAAGCTGATATAGCTTCTTGAACTTTAGTTTCGTGCGCTCCCGGCCGATATCGGCCAGATATCCATACCACTCCCATACATCCTGCTTCCTGTTTTTTCTCATCGTAGTCCTCTCTGCTGCTGTCAATCTGTAATTCTGGATCCATACACGTCATGTGATGGCCTTTCTCTGCAAGCAGCCTGTAGACCCTGGCGGTTCTGCCCGATCCGACTTCTAATCTCTTACACACCTTATCCGAAGGCAGTAACTGAATCACATATTCTGCAAACAGTTCCTGACGCGACGGCAGATTTTTATTGATTCTATAAAACTTGATAAAACCCTGAAACGGAATATCAGCATTTGACAGAATTGTTTTGAGAACGTAGAATGAAATAAAATACAAAATAATTTAATAAAAAGGAAAAACACGATACTATTGGCAAATATACAGGGAGGTACCTCTATGAACGATAAGATTAAAACTGCTTTGAGCTCGGAGAAATCAATGACTGTTATAAATCTGCTTTTTCTTTTGTCGCTGTTCATTCGTAACCGCGGAATCATTTTTATTGCATATATCGCGTGGATCGTTTTTCTGATCTGTTTTATTAAGAAAACCTCTTCCAGGGCCGTTAGGGCTGTCAACGGAATATTTCTTATCTTTGCGGCTGCGATGATTGTGATAAATCTGTATTCCATGATTAGTTATAGATAGGAAACTGGAACTTAGGATGTTGGTTTTTAAACGTCATTTGGGAATGATAGGCTGATGGGAATATGGATAATACAATAGAATCAAGGTCCGCCTGATGCTATCGCATTATCCATATATTGCTTATCCGATTATCCTGTCTTCCTCCTCTGTCTTATTCACGAAATCCAAATTATAACGCACCGCGCCGTGGTCTCTCATGATTCTGGCACGAGTAATGCGGATCGCCAGAATAACACAGCTCTCGTCTTTTTCGTCGTTTGCCTGATCGTACCAGTCGGCAAATGCCCGGCGAAGTTTCACTCTCAGTTCCGCATTCTTCGGATCCAGCACCCAGCCAAGATTTTCACCAATCCCATGTCCGTAAATCCCCTCGAAGCAAACAGCAAATGCGGTCTCTTTGTTCTGAGCGATCTGAAGCATTTTATTTGACTTCGCCCATGTCGTAATATAGAACACTCCATCTTCATAATAAGCATCCACATCACGAACACAGGAACTGGGCATTCCGTCAGCATTTGGTTCCATTACTACGGTCGAAAGCGCAATAACATTATCTTTTCCATTGCCGCAGCTCTCTTCTATTAATTTTATTCCCTCTTCATATCTGCTCATTGTTTAACTCCTCCTGTTAAATTTATCGTCCGTGAAACTCACAAAACCGGCAACTCATCATCTTTATTAAAATCATTCACAGTTTTAGCCATGATTCATTCACTGCCATTCCGCGCTCTGAACGGAATCCACATCTCCATATATGCCATTTCAGGCGTATGATGATCATACATCTCCGGGAAAAAGCCGTCAGCAATCAACCCATGGCTTTTCAGCCAGCTCCTGGTAAATTTCATCATCTTTCCCATGGATGCCATCAGCTGTTTGGGATTATCAGCCTCAAATGAACAGATGACATATTCTCTCGCAGGCAGCTGCCAGCTTACAAAACGGGAATCCTCTTCACACGGTTCTACCCCTATGAAATAAGTCGAATACCCATCCGGCGCATCGCCGTGATAAGAGACACCGAGTACCCGACCGCCGGGTATATATATTCCAACACTAACCCTTCGCCGATTAAAGGCACCCCTTCGTCTACCATCCTGTAATTCAGGGATAGATCAGGCTTGTCATAATTCATCAGGCCTACGGGCTTGTCCCGGTATTGCGCCGGTGTGATGCCATAGGTGTCCTTGAATGCCCGTGTGAAAGTCTCACGACCGCCGAAGCCGTATTCCACCGCAACGTTTAGGATGCTGTTTTCTTTGTTTCTCAGAGACTCGCATGCCCGGGCCAAACGCCGCAGTTTTACGTATTCCCGCACCGGCTTCTTCACCAGCCGCGCAAACAGCCTCTGATAATAAAACAGTGACAGTCCGGCAAGATCCGCCAACTCCTCGATCTGGATTTCCTCGCCAATATGTTCCTCAATATAGTTTAAAGTCTTTTGTATGGATTCCCACGCATGCATAGCAGCACCTCACTTCTCACTATACCATAATTTTCAGACAGATGCGTGACCGTGTCTGCCCTTTTTCTATTCGGTGTTCCTTCCGGCATACTCCATTCTTGAGGACATCTGGATATTACGCTGTTTTTACCATCATACTACATCGAACGTACGTTTGCAATCAGAATATGCATCTGATTCTATATCAACCGCCTCCCCCTCTGCATACCCTATATAGAACTGGAGGCGTAAATAATGATGAAAGAACAGCTAAGCATCGTAACAGACAAATACTTAACCTGCTTTAACAACATACTGGACCAAATGATACAGCAGATGAACAGTGCCCAACTGAGCAACAGTATTTCCTATAATTTTATTGTTCAGATGATTCCCCACCACAAGGCCGCAATCGAGATGTCCTGTAATCTCCTGCAGTTTACCACCCTGGTACCGCTGCAGGAAATTGCGTTAAATATCATTGAAGAACAGACTAAGAGTATTGAGAATATGGAGGCAATCCGAAACCGCTGTCAGATGTTCTGCAACCCGCCGCAGAAAATCGAACTTTTCCTTTGTCACTATAAGCAGATTACACAGACTATGTTTGATGATATGAGAAATGCATGTTACACAAATGATATCAATGCAAATTTTATTCGTGAAATGATCCCCCATCACAGAGGCGCCATCCAAATGTCACGGAATGCCCTGCAGTTTCCAATCTGCCAGGAGCTGAAGCCGATTATTCAGTCGATTATCGTGTCGCAGCAGAATGGGATTCGGGAAATGGAGTGTCTGCTTAAATGTATTGAGAAATGTGACAGACCGTGCTGACAGGAACAGCAAATGCAGCAATACCCCGGTTGCCATCAATAGAACCGGGGTGTATCGACTGCATTTCTGCTTTTATTTTCAGGAAAGGAGGTCCAAAATGGTATGATATCAATCAGCGATTTTAGCACTTACAGAATACTGTAAATCCTCCCGGCCTCACTTGATCCACAGGTATTAAATGCTGTGATTACAAAGAAATACGTGTTACCTGTGTTCAGATTGCATAACGTTATTTCATTTGTTTTAAAAACTTTGCAGGTAATATTCAGACTGTCGGCATGAATTCCATAAAATATTTCGTAGCCATCCGCACCTTCAACCGGATCCCAGCGCAGATGTACCTTCCTCCTGTCAGCTATATCTCTGGTGACTTCTGCATTAGTCACCTCCGCCGGTTTTCTTCCCGGAGCTGTCCCGAATACCCGCAGGCCGCTGACCGCAAATTTTCCTCCGGCAGGTACATTTCCCATGTTGGTAAGACGCAGGTACCGTATTGCAGCTCCTTCACAGACCTCGTAATAATCATGAGAAGTATCGGTTGCAAATTTGCCGCAGCGCCCATGTTTGCTGCAGTCTGCCAGCACTTTAAAACAGCTGCCGTCCATGGAGTACTCCAGGAGATAACTGTAGTTGATACTGCCTTCCCTCCGCCCGGTATTTTCAGCCTGTTCGTCGGCAAAATTTACTGCAATTCCATTTACTGTACAAACGCTTCCCAAGTCAAGTATCAAATATTCTCCTCTGCTGCCACTCTCAGCACTCCACCAGCTTCTTATATTTTCATCTACTGCATTTGCACTTTCATGGCCTGGAATAAAAGAAGAACATTCCGTCCTGCAGCCAAAGGAAAGCAGATTCCACCCAGGGCCCGGGCTTTCAAAAGGCCGTTCACTCTCATTCGGCAGAAACATAGGATAATCCGCACAGCTCATATTACATTCCAGTTCGCCGTAAGCATTAAAGCGGGCAGGCGTCATCACAATTCGCCTTTCAAACCGATGGTTTACACTAATGCTGACTGTACCGAACTTCCACCAGTTCCCCTTTAAATCCCGAATCAGGGAACCATGACCGGCTCCGGTAACATAGCCCGTCGCCTTACAGGAAACCGGACTGTTTTCACAATAAACAAAGGGACCCATGGGAGAATCCGCCACATAACAGCCATCCGCATAGGTTCTGTACTCAGTCCCCGGCACCGCATACTGCAAATAGTATTTTCCCTCATTCTTTACTGCCCAGGCGCCTTCCAGCCAGCATTCCCCCTCGTACCTCGTGTTGCTGTCACCGGGAACTTCAAAGCCGTGCTCTTCCGGATTGGAATAAATACACGGTTTCGGCGTCCCTGTCAACGCCATATTATTTTCCCCGTCCAATTCTGCCACATACAATGGAAGCTTATCGCTGCAGCCATAATAACAGTAAATGCGTTGATCATCATCCACAAATACCATCGGATCTGCCAGATCCAGCGGTCTCCCCACATAATCCCAGCGTCCTGACTTTGGATCTGACGATTTGAATATAGAACCATTTTCAGAATGTACGAGATAAAGCGTATCCCGGTATTCATACGCGGTCGGCGCAAATTTCTCTATTTCCGGCATAATCTCCGGGTCTATTGAGACAAAGTTCCATTCGTACAGGTCTGTTGAAAACCAGTACCCTTCACAATGAGAAGCAAACAAATAGTATTCCCCACGAAACAGGACCACAGAAGGATCTGCCGCCTCTCTTCCATAATATCCCTCTTGATATCTGTAGCTGATATTGATGGGATTGCAGAACGTATGCTGTTTTTCATTTATCCTGGCAGCCATTTAATACTCTCCTGCGGTCCAGTGAATCGCCTGATGCATGATTCGCCGGAAATTTTCATTCCCATAGACATTGTTATCGTGGCCTGAGGCGTAACAGAACACTCTGCTGTTTTTGTACCGCCTTGTCCAGGCAATCTTATGCATGCCGGATGGGTTATCCGTCTCAATTAAAATTGTATTTCCCGGCTCTTCCGGTTCTCCGATTTCATAGGTTTCATCAATCAGAGTAAACTTATCAATACCGTTCATAACCGAGTGCCCCTTATCCACAATATATTGGTCTACCCTCTCATTCTGGTGAAACTGAAACTGCTCCTCACAGCGCACTTTCACTCCTGAAACTTCAGTATAAATATCCCATCTGGGGAATGATAAAAGCGCATGATGCATCAGGATAATCCCCTGTTTTGTATTTCCCAATTCCTGCACCATGTATCGATACCTGTCGCTTCCCTCTTCCGGTAATGGGAGACTCATACTGTAGTAAAGAACCGTATCGTAGCTGTCTCTGTTTTCCGCGTCCTGAATAAATAAGTCAAACGGTTGTACATAACAGTCACAGTCTTCAAAGGACCACAGCATTTTTTGAAAATTCACAATATCATACGGATGACACTCCACCAATACCGCTACCTTAAACCTTCTGTCCATATTATATCTCCTCCTGATTACGGAAGACTACGGGAGCATATTTCCTGCCGCACGGTATATCTCATACCACTCCGGCCTGCTCATACTGACCTCCGCCGCTTTTGCGATTTCTTCCAGTCTGACAATATTTGTCGTTCCCACAACCGCCTGCATATTTGCAGGATGTCTTAAGATCCATGCAATGGCGGCCGCACTCATTGAAATATCCCGCTTATCCGCAAATTCCTTTAGTGCTTTATTTAACTCAGGATATTTTTCATTTTCCAGGAATGTACCCTCAAAAAATCCATACTGAAGGGAGGACCACGTCTGAATTGTTATACGATTCATTCGACAGTATTCCAATATACTGCCATCCCTGTCAATACCTGTATCATTGTGCATATTGACATTGATTCCCTGATCAACAATTCCTGTATGGGCGGCACTGAACTGGAGCTGATTTGCAACCAGTCTCTGATGCAGAATACTCTGAAGATACGCAATCTGCATGGAATTCATATTGCTCACGCCAAAACTGCGAACTTTTCCTGACTCATACAGATGATCAAAGGCCTCAGCGATCTCCTCAGGTTCCATTAACGTATCCGGTCTGTGCAGCAGGAGAACATCCAGATAATCCGTATGAAGTCTCTTCAAAATGCCTTCAGCAGACTCGATGATGTGATCTTTTGATAGATCATAATATCCGGACCGGATACCACATTTTGACTGTAAAATAATGTCTTCCCTTTTTATGCTGCTGCGCGTAAGCGCATCGGCAAATATCTCTTCGGATGCACCGCCGCCGTAAATATCTGCATGATCAAAGGTATCAATACCAAGCTCCGCAGACTTTTCAATCAGTGTGCAGACTTCCTGCGGACTTTTTTCTGCAATTCTCATGCAGCCCATAATAATTGCGGAGGCAGCATTGCTGCCGCCTCCCATATTTACTTTTTTCATACTGTTTCTGCTCCATCTGTTTATTTGTATACTTCGTCTCTGATCTCCTGGACAAATTTCAGTGTCTTTTCCGTCTCATATGCATAGTCGATTTCAGACGCACCATTTGTAATAACCCAGGGACAGGCTACGGATACACCCTTATCATACCCCGCTTCCTTCAAAACTTCAAACAGATGTTTCAGAATATCTCTCCGGTCTCCTACGTTGGGCTGCGCACCGCCGTCTCCCTGAATATGTACATTTAAGCAGTACTCCGGATATTTAAGAATATCTTCCAGCGGCTGTCCCAGTTCCAGAAAATAGTTTAAATCTGCCATAACTTTAACATTGCTGCGGCCGGTCATTTTTGCAAATGCAACCCCTTCTAAATATCTTGGAAACAGAGTATCCGGTTCTGCCTGCGGCTCAAGTGCAATCTGCATATCGTATTTTGCTGCAAAATCCGCAGCCATATTAATGGTACTCAGAGCCTGATCAATTGCCGTTGTTCTGTCAAAACCTTCCTGACATCTGAAGTGGCCGCCCCAGCATCCGATATACTTAACGCCCAGCTGACTCATACGCTTAAACTCCCGCTCCAGAGAGAAGGCAATCAGCTCCCGGTCATAGTATTTTCCGCTTCCGCCCTGCCATAACATGCCTGGCCCTAATAAATGGCTGGTTGTCATACACGGTCTGCCGTCTGCAATATACTGGTCTCTCCAGACCTCCCAATCCGCGTCACAGAGAATCGGATCTCCATGTATTGATGCCGGGACCTCAAAGTACTCATATCCCCCAGGTACATCCTTAAGCGGCACAACATCAACGACAATACCAAATTTAAACCTCTCACTCATTTTTTAATCCTCCTTATGGTTTTTGAACTGCACACCAGTGGCGCAACAGTTATTAACAATTTTATTTGTATCTGTTGGTGAGGCTCCTTGTCCGGCAAAGTGTAACAAGAAGATCTCCCCTGACTGAATCGTTACTTTTATTTTTCAAATCTCACCGGATTCTCTGCCATAAAGTCTGCAAATTCCTGTGCGATCTCAGCTGTTTTGGGCTGATAATCGGTGTCAATGAAGTTTTTCAGTTCATCTAACTGTACTTCCCCTGTCACATAACGCACCTCCAGGCTGTTCAACCCCTGCACGTCATCCGGGAACTCAATTGCAATCTTATCCACCACTTTTACAAAAGGCGTGTAGCACTCTGTCGTCACCTGGTCTGCCGCCTCTGTCTCCTTCTGCCATTTTTCAATGATCTCCGGAGTCGAACCTCCCATCAGTGCCTCCTGATTCTGATATGCATTGGCAAATGCAAACATATTGCTGGTCACTTTATTAACGGCTTTTGTCTGTTCCTCTGTTCTGTCAATCGTCCTCGTTTCAATATCATAGCTGTTATAGTGTATTCCCTGCAGTCCCAGCTGCATGGCGACAAATCCTTCTTCCGAGTTCGCCCAGTCCAGTACTTTTAACACTGCGTCAATATGCTCGGAATCTGCGTTAATAAAGTATGCCATCCAGTTGGAGGGAGGCATCACGTAGACCGGATCATGAGAATCATCCAGTGCAAGTGGTGCACAGTACTCATAATCATCAATGTTCAGGCCGTATCTCTCCAATACCGTGGTTGTATAATTTTTTCCAGATGTTCCGACAATTCCAACTCTTCCCTGTGCAAACGCTTCCGTATGTTCCTCCGATTTATGCGTAATAAATTCTCTGTCTACAATGCCTTCTGCATACATATCTCTCAGCAGTGTAACGTAATCGTAATACTCAGATTTCAGCGGTCTCAATTTAAAACTGCCATCCGCATCCGGCATTCCATGATGCCACGCTGCAATGTTGTAGGCGGTCGACAGGAAATCATTATTCATATGCCAGATACCGGAATCCATACTGTTCTGCTGCGCTCCGAAGCTGACTCCATACGTATCAGCTTTGCCGTTTCCATCGGGATCCTGTGTCGTAAATGCGCGGCAGACTTCTACAAACTCTTCTACAGTCCTGGGGGCGTCCATTCCCACCGCTTTAAGCCACTTTTTGTTAATCAGGAAACCTGCTTTGTCATAAGAGTTCGGTCTGGGAACCCCAAAGATTCTGTCATCTCCAAGCAGCTTCGTGTCTCCATACTGCTCTTTTGAGATATTAGTTGAAAGATTCGGGTAATCTTTTATCAAATCCGTCACATCCGCCAGCAGCCCTTCCTCCGCCCACTGCGTTGCATACGTGTCTGCGCCATAGGCAAAGAAATCAGGCATATCGCCGGTTCCCACAAGGATTTTCACACGATCCCAAAAGTTATTGAGCGGCGGCGCTTCTATAATCAGCCTGACGCCGGTATCCTCTTCAATTTTCTGAAGAATCGGATTATTTTCCAGCGAAATTTCCGGATTAAGCTGCAATACCGCAGTTACCTCCACAACCTCCCTGCCATCATTAGCAGCTTCCGCAGTCGTTTTGTTCTCCCCCGCTTCCGATGTTTGTGTTGCTGCATTTGACCCGCATCCAGCAAGCATGGAGGCGACCAATGCGCTGCACAGTAAAATACTTTCTACTTTTCTTTTTAACATCCCTTTCTTCCTCCTTCTTCCTTATATCTGCTCCGCACCTCTTATGCGGCTGCATACTTATTCTTTTACAGAACCCAGCGATACACCTTTTACAAAATATTTCTGCATAAAAGGATAGACAATCAGGATCGGCAGTACTGTGATGATGATCGCCGCCATCTTTAAGGTAAACGGATGTGAACGGTTCGCCGAAGTAAGCATCTGGGTCACCGATGATACTGCCGAGGTGTCCTCCACTACCAGTTCTCTTAATACCAGCGTCAGCGGCCATAAATCCCGATCAGACACATACAGCATTGCCGAGAAGTAGTTGTTCCAGTAATTGACGGCACAAAACACAATCATAGTTGCAATAGCCGGTTTTAACAGCGGCGTTACAATCCGGAACAGAACCTGCAGATCATTGGCTCCATCGATTCTTGCCGCCTCTTCCAGTGCATCCGGAATTGACTGTAAAATAAAATTTTTCATCAGAATCAGGTTGAACGCACTGATACAGCCCGGAATAATCAGTGACCAAACGGTATTCTGAAGCTTGATCCCTCTGATCAGAATATAGTTGGAAATCATGCCGCCGTTGAAAAACATCGTAAATAATACCATTCCCATGAAAAACCTGTGTCCTTTTAAATCTTTCTTAGACAACGGGTACGCGGAAATAATCAGCAGAAATATACTAAGGGCCGTTCCTGCTATTGTGATAAAAACCGTGACCAGATATCCGGAACGAATCAACTCATATCCCAGCATTTGCTTATAGGCCGTCAAATCTATCCGAGACGGTATAATTTTCAAAGGATTTTCAATATATTCCGAGTATGGCATAAAGGATACGCAAAACACATAAACGAACGGCATAACACAAATTAAAGCAAAAATTCCTACCACGATCATGCTGACGTAGTCCATTGCTGTCAGTCTCTTCTTCATTCTTTATACGCCTCCCTTCTAAAAGATCCCTTCTTCTCCCATTGCTTTTGCAATCCTGTTGGCAAATGTGAGAAGTGTAAACCCTATTACGGAATTGAACAGGCTGACTGATGAAGCAAAGGAATATCTTCCGTTTACAACACCCATCTTATAAGTATAAGTCTCAAACACCTCCGATACCGCCAGATTGCTTCCGTTTTGAAGAACATAGATCTGTTCAAATCCATTATTCATAATTCCGCCGATTGCCAGTAAAAGCAGGATAATAATAGTAGGTCTGATACACGGTAATGTGACATGCCAGATTCTTGCAATTCTTCCGGCCCCATCTATTTTAGCCGCCTCGTATAAATCGGGATTCACACCTATGATGGCAGCCAGATAGATAATGGTATCCCAACCGGCCTGTTTCCAGATATGGGATGCGATTGCAATGCCTCTGAAATACTTATCATTGCCTAAAAAGAAAATCGGCTCTCCACCAAACTTTTTAATAACATCGTTGACGATCCCCCAGGAAGGAGACAGAAGATTTACCAGGATGCCTCCGATTACCACCCAGGAAATAAAGTAAGGCAGGTAAATCATGGTCTGCGCCGTCTTTTTATATCTTGTAAAAGGTATTTCATTCAACAGAACTGCAAGTAAAATCGGGATTGGAAAACTGATCAGCAGTTTTTCAATGCTCAGTATAAGGGAATTAGCAAATACCCTGTAAAACTCACTGAGGCCAAATAAATACTTAAAATTATCCAGGCCGCACCATGGACTTCCCATGATTCCCTTGGAAAATTTAAAATCTTTAAAGGAAATAATTAATCCATACATCGGTACATAATTAAATATTATAAAATATACGATACATGGCATCAGCAGCAAGTATAAATATTTATGCTTCTTTATATACTTCCACATGTTCTTGTTTCTCCTTTCCCGTCCCTTGATGATGTCAGTATATCAGATCTCGTTTATTGTATAAATAAACTAATTAATTTGATTTATCATTACTTTTTTGGTTATTTTGCATTATCCTTCAATGTTTGTTATTATTTGAAATAGATTTATGCACAAATCAATTAGGTTTTCTCAGCCCGTTATTGGAATGTTGATATTTGAAATTGTTTTGTGAAAGGATCATAAAAAAAGTGCGGCACCCGCAATCTGTTGTCCGCACTTTTTCTGTTACCTTTTCTGTTTTACTACTATTTTGGTAAATTTATCTATCTCACTTTCTATTGTCACCTCTCCTTCTCCTCCTGTACAGATATCGATTCTGTCCATCACATTCTTAAGTCCATAGCTGCCATTCTTTCCTCCGACACTTCCATCCTTCACCAGGCTGATCCGCTCCTGGGTCATACCATTTCCGTCATCTTCCACCACCAGATCGTAATAAGTATCATCATAAAGAGAGTAGATGGTAATATTTAATACACTCCCATCTTCTTTTCTTCCATGGAGGATGGCATTTTCCAGAAGCGGCTGCAAAATCAGTTTTACTGTAACACAGTTCAGTAATTCATCGTCAATATCCACAACAACATTCAACTCATCTCCGCACTTAAGCTTCTGCAGATAAACATAGGCC